>CAYRQC010000584.1:0-4520 GCA_964426265.1 uncultured Phycisphaerales bacterium
TGCTCGCGGCGGAACGCGGCCCAGCGCTCGCGCAGTTCCGGATCGTGGCGCGCGAGCTGGGCCACCGCCAGCAGCGCGGCGTTCATCGCGCCGGCCTTGCCGATCGCGAGCGTCCCGACCGGAACGCCGGCCGGCATCTGCGCGATCGAGAGCAGCGAGTCCATCCCCTTCAGCGCGTGGCTCTCGAGCGGTACGCCGAAGACCGGCAGCAGCGTGTGCGCCGCGATCATTCCCGGCAGGTGCGCCGCGCCGCTGCCGCCCGCGATGATCACCTGCAGGCCGCGCTCCTCGGCGGTCTTCGCGTATTCGGCGAGCCACTCCGGCGTGCGATGGGCCGAGATGAGCTGACACTCGTGCGGCACGTCGAGCCGCTGCAACGTGTCGCTCGCGTGCTGCAACGTCTCCCAATCGCTCTTGCTGCCGACGATCACACCCACGACCGGCGGGAGGACGGGCTTCTTCTTTCGGGTCGCCATGGGGCCCGAGCCTACCAGCGGTGATACGCCGGATGGCCGGGCTTCACGGCCACGAAGGTGCCGTGGCAGGTGGCGGTCACCTTGCCGCCGGCTTCGAGCGTGGCGTCGACCACGGCGCGGTCGTCGGTTGACTCGACTACTTTCGCGCGCAGGCGGATCGGTCCATCGACCGGGGTCGGGCGCTTGAGCTTCACGGCGAAGTCGGCGGTGACGGTGCAGGGCGGTTGGTTGTCGCCGTGTTTGCGCATCAGGTGCATCGCCGCCGTCCAGTTGCTGTGACAGTCGAGCAGCGCGCCGGTGATGCCGCCGTTCAGCATGCCGGGGAAGGCCTGGTGGTGGGGCGCGGCGTGCCACTCGGCCACCAGCTCGTCGCCTGCCTCGAAGCTGCGGATGTGGAGTCCCTGGTCGTTCGCGGGGCCGCAGCCGAAGCAGATGCTGCGCGGTGAGAAGCGCTCTTGCACGCTCTGGCTCGACGTCGTGCTGCTCGGGTCGCTGCGCTCGTCGCTCATCGCGCGCTCGTCTCGCACCGCGTTCTCATCTCGCTGATCATGGGATCCCCGCCGCGCCCTCGCTGCCCTCGCCGCCAGCGCCTTCGAACGTCTTCCCGAAGCGCGTGCGGTAGCGCGCCGCGATCGCCGCCGCGACCACCAGGATCCCGGCCGCCGCGAAGAACGGGGCGCGCGGATTCAAGTGGAACAGCGAGCCAGCGAAGGGCGGTCCGGTGACGCGGGCGAGGCTCGACGCCGACTGGCTGATGCCGAGATAGGCGCCCTGGCGGTCGGCGGGCGACGCGCGCGACATGAGGCCGGCGACGGTCGGGTTGCTGAGGCCGAAGCCGAACGGCATCAGCGCGCAGCCGGCGATCACGATCGCCCAAGTCGGCGCGCCGCCGATGATTCCGAGCGCGACGCCGAGGATCGCCGGCCCGACCGAGGCGAGCCGCGCCTCGCCGTACTTCGGGATGAGGCGGCGGATGAAGCCGCCCTGCACCAGCGCAGAGATGATCCCGATGCCGAAGAGGTAGTAGCCCGCGATCGGCGCCGCGCGCAGGAGGTCGTCGAGCGTCGCCTTCTCGATCGCCACCGGCTGGTCGAACTTGTCGGGAAAGAGGGCGAGCCCGAAGCGCGTGAACATCGACTCGAAGCACGAGAAGGCGAAGATGTTGAGGAAGGTGAGCAGCAGCAAAGTCGAGATGCGCGCGTCCGCGAGCGCCGCCTTCAGGTGCGTCACGCCGAACTCCCGCGTCCCGGTCGCATGGCGCGCCGGCTCGCGGAGCTTGAGGAAGCCGAAGGTCGCGGCGCACAGCGAGAGCGCGGCAGCCGCGTAGCCCGGCAGCGCGAACTTGTCGCCGACCAGCTTCTCGGAATGCTTCGAGAGCACGCCGCCGAGCAGCGGCCCGAAGGTGAAGCCGAGCCCGAACGCGGCGCCGATCAGCCCCATCCCCTTGGCGCGGCCCTTCTGGTCGGTGACGTCGGCGATGTAGGCCTGCGCCGACGAGATGGTGGCGCCGAAGAAGCCGGCGAGCAGGCGCGCCGCAAAGAGCATCACCTCGCTGTTCGAGCGCGCGAAGAGGAGGTAGCTCGCCGCGGTCCCGATCAGCCCGCCGATCAGCACCGGCCGCCGCCCGATCCGGTCGGAGAGGCGGCCCCACCACGGCGCGAAGAGGAACTGCATCCCGGAGAAGGCGGAGAAGAGGAGCCCGAGCTCGAGCTCGCTCATCTTGTAGACCCGGCTGTAGATCGGCAGCAGCGGGATCACGATCCCGAAGCCGAGCAGGTCGATGAACACTGTGAAGAAGATGAAGAGGAGCGGTGAGCGGCCCGCCGGCTTGGCGCTTTCGTTTGGCATAGGGCGGGGAGTATAGAGCCGTGGCGAATCGTCGATGAGGAGCCACGGATGACGAGCCACTGCTGCGCGATGGTCTTGCTGCTCGGGGCCTGCCTCGCGACGAGCTGCGTCTCCCACACGGAGTCGCGCTGGATCGAGTTCCCGATCGCGTCTGCAGGCGAGAGAGCTGGCGCAGCTTCGGTCGGCGCTTTCGAAGCGTGCAGCGGCGACTGGAAGAGTGTCGAGGCGGCCGACGCGCCCTCGCCGCCGCACGTGCTGCTCCAGGACGCTGAGCCTGGGGAGGGCGACTTCAACCTCTGCTTGTTGACCGGCCCCAGCCTTGACTCGGGGTCGATCAGTGTCCGTTTCAAGGCGATCTCGGGTCGGTTCGACCAGGGCGGCGGCCTGGTGTGGCGCGCGCAAGATGCGGCGAACTACTACCTCACGCGCTTCAATCCTCTCGAGAGCAACCTGCGCCTCTACGTGGTGCGTGGTGGCAAACGGGAGCAACTCGCGAGTGTCGATTGCCATCCGCCGGCCGGCTGGCACGCGCTCACGGTCGACTTCGACGACGACACCATCACCGTGCGGCTCGACGGCGTGGCATCGATCGAGCAGCAACAAGCGGCGCAGCTTGGCGCCGGCCGGATCGGCGTCTGGACCAAGGCCGACGCGCGCACGCAGTTCGACGATCTCGTCTGGCGCAACTGAGCGGAAGGCGAGGGGGAAGTGGTCGACCCGCAGAGCGCGCTCGCATCGCTTCATTCGCTCGTTGCCGCGTCGTTCGCCGCATTCCAGCAAGTGGCGCCCGAGCCGGTGGCGGCGGGTCACGGGCCATCGTCGGTGGAGCGGCTCGCCGCGGACGGCCGGCTCTGGGCACTCTTCTTCGGCGTGGTGGGGGTCGTCCTCGTCCTCGACCTCTTCGTGCTGCACCGCAAGGCGCGCACGATCCGGATGCGCGAGGCGGCGCTCACCGGTGGCGCCTTCGTCGGGCTGGCCGTCGCGTTCGGCGCGCTGCTCTGGTGGAAGCTCGGCGCGCAACCGGCGGCCGAGTTCGCGACCGGCTACGTGGTCGAGCTGTCGCTCTCGTTCGACAACCTCTTCATCTTCCTGGTGCTCTTCAAGTTCTTCAAGGTTGCGGAGCAGCACCAGCACCGCGTCCTCTTCTGGGGCATCCTCGGCGCCCTGGTCTTGCGCGCCGTCTTCATCGTCGCCGGCACCGCGCTGCTGCAGCGTTTCGAGTGGCTCTCCTACTGTTTCGGGATCTTCCTGCTCCTCACCGGCGTGAAGCTGCTGCGTGGCAAGAGCGACGAGGTCGATCCCGAGAAGAACCTCGTCTTGCGGCTCGCGCGGCGCTTCCTGCCGGTCACCACCTCACCGCACGGCGGCCACTTCTTCCTGCGCGAGCAGGGCCGGCGCTACGCGACCACGCTCTTCCTCTGCCTCATCACCGTCGAGGCGAGCGATGTCGTCTTCGCGGTCGACTCGATCCCGGCGATCTTCGGGGTGACGCTCGATTCCTTCATCGTCTACACCTCGAACGTCTTCGCGATCCTCGGCCTGCGCAGCTTCTTCATGCTGCTGGCTCTCCTGATGGCGGCTTTCCGTCACTTGAATGTCGGCCTCGCGCTCGTGCTGATCTTCATCGGCGCCAAGATGCTGGCCGTCGCATTCGGGATCCAGGTCGGGACGGGCACCTCGCTCGGGGTCGTGTTCGGACTGCTTGGCGCTGCGATCGTCGCGAGCCTGTGGCGCAAGCCTCACTCGCCCGACCGGCCCGACTCGCACGGTTGACGGATGGCGTCTGAGTTCCCCGGCCGGGTGATCGTGGCTACAGCCATTCCCGCCGACGCAGCCACCAATAAAGCGCACCGGCGAAGGCGAGCATGAAGGCGAGCACGCCGAAGAACCCTCCGCGTTCATGGAGGAACGGCATCCAGTCGAAGTTCATCCCGAAAACGCCCGCGATCAGTCCCAGCGGCAGCAGGATCGTCGCCACCGCGGTCAGCGTGCGCATCGTCAGGTTGAGCTGGTTGTTGACCGCCGTGAGGTAGCTGTCGCGCGCGGCGAGGATGCCGTCGCGCACGGCTTCGAGCAGGTCGTAGATCCGCAGCAGGTGGTCGGCGACGTCGCGCAGGTAGGGCTCGATCGCGCGCGACAGGAAGGGGCTGCCGCCGCGGGCGAGCGCCTGGCAGACGTCGCGCTGCGCACGCACGA
>CAYRQC010000585.1:0-8793 GCA_964426265.1 uncultured Phycisphaerales bacterium
GTCGCGCTGGCGTTCGCGGAGCGCAAGATCGACGTGCTGGTCTGCACGACGATCATCGAGGCCGGCATCGACATCCCGACCGTCAACACGCTGATCGTCGATCGCGCCGACTTGATGGGGCTCGCCGACCTGCACCAGCTACGCGGCCGCATCGGGCGCTCCGATCGCAAGGCGTACGCGCTCTTCTTCATCCCGAAGAAGCCGCTGCCGGCGGTGGCGCTCAAGCGCCTGCGCGCGCTCGAAGGGCTCGCGCACCTCGGCGCCGGCTTCGACATCGCGATCCGCGATCTCGAGATCCGCGGCGCCGGCAACCTGCTCGGCAAGGAGCAGTCGGGCCACATCGCGTCGATCGGCTACGACCTGTACTGCCGGATGCTCGCGAAGGCGATCGCGCGGCGTCGCGGAGACAAGCTGCCGTCCGAGCCCGAGGAGATCGACATCGGCCTCGGGCTGCCGGCCTTCCTGCCGCGCGAGTACGTCCGGTCGAGCCACCAGCGGATGGAGCTGCTGCGCCGGCTCGGCGAGGCGCGCGGCGAGGAGGCGGTGGCGCAGCTCCTTGGCGAGATGCGCGACCGCTACGGCCGAGTGCCGGCGCCGGTACAGCACCTGGTCGATGTCTTCCGATTGAAGGAGCAGTGCCGGCGGCTCGGCATCGCGCGCGTCTTCCATACCGGGGGCGGCGAGGTGCTGCTCTTCATCCGCGACTACGCGAAGTTCGGGCGGCTGCGGCTGCGGCGCGGCGAGGGACGACACGTCGAGGGATCGCGCGTGCTGGTCCTCCTGCCGCCCGACGTGCGCGGTCCCGAGCTGCTTCTTCGCTACCTTCTGGACGAGTTCTCCGTACGGAGCGAGCCGCTGACAGGCGCAACGGGAGGTCGGACGAAGTGAAGCGGATGTCGATCGGATCGCGGTGGCTCGGATGGATGGTGGTGGTCGCGGGAGCGGGCGCCGCGTGGAGCGCGGGCAGCATCGCGGCGGCGCTCCCCACGCTCGTCTGCCAGACGACTCCGCCGCGAGGAGATGCTCCTCCTGCCACTGGAGAGCACGGCGAGCCGGTGTCAGCTACCGGCAAGGCTGCGGCCAACGCTGCCGACAAGGTCATCAACCAGAACTTCGTCCTCGCCGCGGTCAACGAGGAGGTCGTGACGTTGCGCGACGTCCTCCTCGAGTGGCGGCTCGAAGGCCGACGCAATGCCGATCCCGACCGTCCGGTAGCGCCGCACACCGACAGCGAGCGGCTCGAAGCGGCGAAGCGGATCGTCATGGACCGGTTGTGGCTCGCGCACGCCCGACGGCTGCCGATCTGGGACTTGAACATCTCCAAGCGGCTCGTCGAGGAGGTGGCCGGCGACCTCTTCGGCTCGCTTTGGACCGACCCGGCGATTCCCGCCGACGAGCGCGACCTCATGCGCGCCAAGGCGGAGAGCCGGCTCGCCATCCAGCTCTCCTTGAACTTCGATCTCGAATATCGCCGCTGCATGGTCGCGCGGCCGGAGGATGTGCAGCGCATCTGGGACGCGACACCCGCGATCCATCGGGTCAGCACGAAGGCGAAGCTCGGGCGCGTGATCCTCGGCCGGGAGGTCTACGGCCCGCAGACCGCGGACCTTGCGCAGCAGATCCGGCAGCGGGCCATCGAAAAATCGAGCCTGGAGACGGCCGCGCAGGAGCTCGCCCCGGGAAGCTACGCCGCGACCAAGGAGTACGACCTCGAGCACGACGCCGACCTCCGCGACGAAGTGCTCGCCTTCGCGCGGACCGCCGAGCCGGGGGAGCTTTCGACACCGGTGGTGGGCGAGAAGTCGGTGATGCTCTTCACTCTGCTGTCGCGTCAACCGGGACACGATGTCAGCTACGAAGAGGCAGCCCCGAAGATCAAGGCACTCATCGAGTCGGGTCGGTGCGACTTCCGCGCGCAGCAGTATTTCATCTTCAAGATCCTGCCCGAGGCGTTCTTCGTTCCAACCGAGCTCTTCGATGACGAGATCGAGCAGCTACGACCAGGCATGAAGGCGGAGCGCGCGCGGATGCACGCGGAAGCCCACAAGGGCAAGTGAGACGGTCGACCGCGGCGTTGCCGGTTGCCGGGATTCTCGGACCTGCCTACAATCCCGGCCCTTTTGTCGGGTGAACCGCGGCGCGAACGAAGCGTTTTTCACGCCGCTCCTACGGGCCATTTCAAGCCATCACCGGCGTGTCCCGAGGGTCTTGCGAGGATCTCGGAGAAGAGACCATGTCGACGATCGAAGATCCGTCACGGCTCCCACCGCCGCCGGACAACCTGGTGTTCCAGCACGAACACCTCGGGCAGATGGAAGAGAGCTTCGAGGACCAGATGCGCGGCGCGCTCAAGGGCGCTCCCTGGATCGGGATCTCGCTCGCGATGCACCTCCTCGCGATCTGGATCTTGATGCAGTTCGACTTCAGCACGCCGCTCGCGCAGCCTGATCTGGCGATCCAGGCGTCCCTGCAAGCCGAGGAGACCGAGGTCCTCGAGCCACCGCCGGTGGAGCCGCCACCGCCGGAAGAGCCGGAGAAGGAGATCGAGGAGCAGACCGACGACCCCGTGGTGTCGGATGACAACGAGGTCGAGAGCGTCTCCGAGATCGAGTCGGATGACCGCTCGCCGGTGAATGCCCCCTTCGAAGGGCGCGGCCAGAACGACGTGATCGGCGTCGGTGGTGGCGCCGGCGGCTTCGGCGGTGGCAAGTACGGCCGTCGCGGCAGCGCCAAGGGCGGTGGCCGGGCATCGCAGAAGGCCGTCGAGATCGGCCTCGAGTGGCTGAAGAACCACCAGGATCCAGGTGGCTACTGGGATTGCGACGGCTTCCAGGCGCAGTGCAAGACCAACCAGTGCGACGGCAAGGGCCAGGCGTTGAACGACGTCGGCTGCACCGGGCTGTCGTTGCTCGCGTTCCTCGCGGCCGGCAACACGATGACGACCGGCCGTTACAAGAAGGTCGTCATGGCAGGGCTCAAGTACCTGCAGTCGGTGCAGGATGCCGATGACGGCTGCATCGGTGCGAAGTCGGGCCAGCACTTCATGTACGGCCACGCACTCGCCACGCTGGCGATGATCGAGGGCTTCTACCTCTCGCGGCAGCCGATCCTGAAGCAGCCAGCGCAGAACGCACTCAACTTCATCAGCCGATCGCGCAACCCCTACAAGGCGTGGCGTTACGCCTATCCGCCGGATGGCGACAACGACGTGTCGGTGTCGGGGTGGATGCTCTTCGCGCTGTTCGCGGGCAAGGATGCCGGTCTGCAGGCCGATGACGCGGCGATGAAGGACGGCATGGCGTTCATCGAGGAGATGACCGACCCGGGAAACTTCCGAACGGGCTACCACGAGAAGGGGAGCCTCTCGGCACGCGAGCCGGACGATCAGGACAAGTGGCCGGCCGACCAGACGGAAGCGATGTCGGCGGTGGCGACGATGCTGCGTGTCTTCAACCACGAAGAGGAGTCGGCCGGCATCAAGGGTGCGACCAACCTGATCATGGCCAAGCTCCCGAAGTGGGATGAGGCCGCCGGATCGATCGATTACTACTACTGGTATTACGGCTCGTATGCGATGTTCCAGGTGGGTGGCAAGAGCTGGGACAACTGGTCGCGCGCGATGGAGAACACCGTCGTGAGCCACCAGCGCACCAGCGGCGACGAGTCCGGTTCCTGGGATCCACAGGTCGACCCGTGGGGTGACAACGGCGGTCGCGTCTACTCGACGGCGATCAACACGCTTTGTCTCGAGGTGTATTACCGCTACGACAAAATCATGGGCGCACGCTGACGCGGCTGCGGGGCCCGGGGGCTACAAACGCGCTCGTATGCTCGAGCGACGTCGGGCGGGGTTCGTTGGCCCTCTCGGGCCAGACTTCACCCCGCCCTCCTCGCCCTCGACCCGCTCGCTCGCGTCAGCTCTCGAGCGTAGCTAGGTGGAAAACATCGTGAGGCGGCGAGCCAAGGCTCGCCGCCTCACTCGTTTTCATGGGCAACCGCGGCAATGAGTCGCGACTTGACACGGCGGAAAACCGCAGAGGCGGGGAGCCGTTGGTGAGGGGGTCCGTGCGGTCGATGCGCGGACGATGAAGCGAGTCACGGGCGCGGCTTCGGGTCGAAGCGCGCGCGAGGAGATCGCCATGCCATTGCATCACCATCTCGAAGCGTCATTCGATGAACAAATGCGCGGCGCACTGAAGGGGGCGCCGTGGGTGGGTGTGTCGGCATTGCTACATGCCGCAGCGCTGCTCGTCCTCAGCCAATTCGATTACACCACGGTGGTTGCGGCGGAGACGACGGCGTTGCGGGCAGATTTTGTGTGCGAGGAGATTGAGATCCTCAGGCCGGAGGTGCTGCCACCACCACCGGAATCCACACCTATGGAAGTCCGCGAGGTCGTGGCTGAGGATCCGACGCCGGTCGCCGAGTCGCTGCTCGAAGCGTCGATGGCGGTGGGCGATGAGCCGATGGTCTCGCCGCTCAATGCGCCGTTCGATTCGTCCTTCGGCAACGAGGTGATCGGCGTCGGTGGTGGTGCGGGCGGGCTGGGCCGCGGACGGGCCGGCGGATCGGGGCCGGTAGGTCATGGTGGCCGCGCGGTGCAGACCTCGATCGG
Organism: uncultured Phycisphaerales bacterium; assembly: GCA_964426265.1. Lineage (GTDB taxonomy): Bacteria > Planctomycetota > B15-G4 > B15-G4 > SIAN01 > SIAN01. The sequence goes on from CAYRQC010000585.1 coordinate 4,616, forward strand.
CGACGCGCTCACCTGGCTGCACCGACATCAGGATCCTGGCGGATATTGGGATTGCGACGGTTTCCAGACGAGGTGCAAGAGCAATGTCTGCGATGGCAAGGGCGGCGCGCTGAACGACGTTGGCTGCACCGGGCTCGCACTGCTCGCGTTCATGGGGGTCGGCGAGACGACGGAGACCGGCAGGCACAGAAACGCGGTGCGAGCTGGCCTCCAGTGGCTGTGCGCGGTCCAGGATCCCGATGACGGGTGCGTCGGTACCAAGTCGGGCCAGCAGTTCCTCTACGGCCACGCTCTCGCGACGCTGGCGCTGGTCGAGAGCTTCGCCCTCTCGCGACAACCGCATCTGCGGCGCCCCGCACAGAAGGCGCTGAACTTCATCGGCCGCTGCCGCAATCCCTACCAGGCGTGGCGCTACGGATATCCGCCGGATGGCGACAACGACGCATCGGTCACCGGCTGGATGCTGTTCGCGCTGTTCGCGGGCAAGGACGCCGGTCTCGAGGTCGACGACGAGGCGATCAAGCAAGGCATGGCATGGGTGCGTTCGATGACCGATTCGGAGAGCGGCCGCACCGGCTACCACGAGAAAGGGAGCCTCTCGGCCCGCGAGGTCGGGGCGATGGAGCGCTGGCCGGCCGAGCAATCGGAGGCGATGACGGCGTGCTCGCTGTTGCTCGACGCGTTCGACGGCGTCGATCCGCGGACGGCCAGCTCCGAGCGTCGCACGGCGCTCGTCCTCGCCAAGCGGCCGCGCTGGAACGAAAGCGACGGCTCGATCGACTACTACTACTGGTACTACGGCAGCTACGCGATGTGGCAGCTCGGCGGCCGGGAGTGGGAAAGCTGGCAGCACGCGCTGCTTGACGCGGTCGTCAACCATCAGCGCAAGGAGGGCGACGAGCTGGGCTCGTGGGATCCGCAGCTCGATCCTTGGGGAGCGCAAGGCGGCCGGATCTACTCGACCGCCCTCAACGCGCTCTGCCTCGAGGTCTACTACCGCTACGACAAGCTCTTCGGCGCGCGCTGAACCGGCTGCGGGGCACCGTGCAAGCGGTCGGCTCGGGACTGTGAGACCGTTCAGTAGGCGTCGTGGCGTTGCATGCGTTGGCCGCCGCCGCGGAGTTCGGCGAGGAGTTTCTGGTAGGTCTGGAAACGTTCGGGACGGATCTCGCCGCGCTCGGCGGCGGCCTTCACGGCGCATTGGGGCTCGTGATCGTGCGTGCAGGTCGCGTACTTGCACTGCGGGATCAGGGGGACGAGCTCGCGGAACCAGTGGGCGAGGTCGTGCGGCTCCATCGGCGGCAGCCCGAACTCGCGCACGCCCGGCGTGTCGACGAGGTGCGCCCCGAACGCGAGGCGATGGAGCGACGCCGAGGTCGTCGTGTGAGCCCCGCGCACCATCTTCGTGCCGCCGGCGACGAGCGCCCCGATTCGCGCCGCGATCGCCGGATCGAGCGCCGCCAACAACGACGACTTGCCGACGCCCGAGTGGCCGATCAGCATCGCCAAGCGCCCGCGCATCGCATCGCGCAGCTCCTCGATCCCGCGCGCCGCCGAAACGCTGGTGAGCAGCACCGCGTATCCGAGCACGCGATAGGGCGCCGCGAACGCCTCGGCCTCGTCGGCCGTGACGAGATCGAGCTTGTTGAGCACGATCAGCGGCTCGATCCCTTCCGAGTCCGCGGTGACGAGCATCCGATCGATCAGCCCCGGCCGCGTCGCCGGCTCCTTCAGCGACGCGACGATGACCAGCAGCTCGACGTTCGCCGCGATGACCTGCCACGCCACCGGGCTGCGCGGCCGCGGTCGGGCGATCCGCGTCGTGCGCGGCAGAATTTCCTCGATCGCGCCCTGTTCGCCCTCCAGGACCACCATCACCCGATCCCCGACCGCCAACGGCCGGCCCTCCGGGTCGTCGTCCTGCGATTCGAAGAACCGCCCGCGCAACTGGCACGGCACGATCCGCTCGCCCACCTCGACGTGGATCTGCTTGCGGTCGATCCGGACGACTCTTCCTTCGGTATGCGCGTCCAGGCTCCCACTCCTCTCCGGTCCGCTCCGGTCCGCTTCGTTCGTCATCCCCGAGGATCCCCCGAGGGCTTTTCACGCGGCCACCCCGGCGCTCCTCTGTGTCGCTGGAATGATCCACGCAATGACTGCTCCGGCAAAGCCCCCAGACTTCGCGGCCGACGCGGAGACGGTCCGGGCGTTCATCGCCGGCGACGCGGCGGCCTTCGAGCAGCTCGTCGACCGCCACCAACGCGCCCTCCTCCTGCTCTGCCAGCGGCTGGTCGGCGCGACCGACGCCGCCGATCTCTTCCAGGAGGTCTTCCTCCAGGCCTACCGCGCGCTGCCGCAGCTGCGCGTACCCGAGGCATTCCACAGCTGGCTGCTCCAGATCACGATCCGGTACGCCCGCAAGCGCCAGCTCGCGCGACCCCGTCCGATCGAGCTCGCCGAGCCCGATCTCCACCTCGCACCGACCAGCGGCGACCCCGTCGAGCTCGACGACGACCTCGTCCACTTGCGGGCCGCGCTTGCGGGGCTTCCGGAACGCCAGCGCGAGGTCGTCGTGCTCCGCCACTACCAAGGTCGGTCGTTCGCCGAGATCGCGGAGGCCCTCGGCATCCGCGAAGACGCCGCGCGCGCCAATCACTACCACGGTCTCAAGCGGTTGCGACGCGAGCTGCTCGGAAGCGACGAGCGGCCCGATGATCCGCCACAGGAGTCACCATGACGAGCGAATCGCCACCGCCGGACGACCCCGCCACCGACCCGCTCGACGCACTCTTCGCGCGCGATCCCGGTCCCGCGTCGCACGAGCTGGCCCACGCGCGGCTGCTGCTGAAGCGCGCGCTCGCCCATGAGTCGCGCCGCTCGGCAGCGCCGCGTCCACCGATCGCACTGCGCCGACTGCCGCCGACAGTGCTGCTCGTCGCGCAGGCCGCCGGCTTTGCGTTGTTGATCGCGCTGCTCGCGCCGTTGCTGCCGAAGATGCTTCCGGCCAGCAGCGAGGCGCGCCCCGGCAACGCGGTCGCCACTCTGGTCGCCGAGGTATCCGAGGTCGGCGCGTGGCTCGAGCCGTTGCTGCCGCGGCTGCCGGTGTTCACACTGCCGTCGCCCGACGAGGCGAACGATCTGCTTCCCGCCGCGCCCAAGCGCCTGCTCCATTGGATCCCCTCGCTACACTCCGACGCCCGGTGAGCGAGCCCTGGAACGCTGCTGATCCTGCACCGCCGCGACCGCATGGGTCGCGGCTGCGTCCCTACTTCGACGCCTGGCTGCTCGGCACCTTCCTCTTCATCGCGCTCTCCGTGATCTGGTCGGTGACGCAGGCCGCCGAGGGCCACCTCGCACCCGGAAAGATCGGCGGCACCTTCCTCCTGGCGCCGATCGTCGCGCTGCTCTCGTTGCCCGCGATGTGGCTGCTGCGGCTCTTTCCCGAACGTTCGCCGAGCACCTGGCTCCGTTGCCTTCGTCGCCTCGTCGTCGGCGTGCTCTGTGGCACCTTCCCGGCATCGGTGCTGGCAGCGCTGGTCGCGATCCGCGGCGGCGACCGGCCGGCCTTCGACTCGGCCGGGATGATCTGGATGAGTGGCCTCCTCTTCGGGCTGGTCAGCGGGCTCGTGGACGCCATGCACGCGGATGCCGTGCAGGCTGGCGCCATGCACGCCGACTCGCGGCCCGCGAATGGCGCCCACCGCGATGCGCTGCACTCCAACGCCCCGCGCCAGCCCGACGACACTCCCGCGGCATGAGGAACGTGCTCTTCGTTGCCGAGCCGCTCGGCACCGGAAAGGTGTGGCGCGCGCTCGCGATCGCCGAGCAACTGCAGCGGCTCTTCCCGGCGATCGCGCCCCACTTCCTGGTCGGGCCGTCCGCCGCGCGGCTGCTGCGAGCCGCCTGCAAGCTGCCGATCGATGATGGACTCCCGCCGATCGTGCCGACCGCCGGGGAGCTCGCCGTAGCCGCCACGCAGCCCGACACCTTGGCGCACGCCGCCGATCGCGCCACCCGCCGGCTCGCGCCGCACCACGCGCAAGCCGTGCTGCGGGTCGCGAAGGCGATCAGTGCCGAGCTGGTGGTCGTCGACGGGCTCTTCGGGACGCCACCGGTGCTGCGCCGCAGCGGCTTCGACGTCGCTTTCCTGACCGATCACCTGCTCGATGCCGCGCCGG
>CAYRQC010000586.1:0-10919 GCA_964426265.1 uncultured Phycisphaerales bacterium
GCCGCGCGACGCCGTGCGCGACGCAGCCAACGCGGTCGACGGAACCTTCGCCTTCGCAGTCATCTTCCAGAGCGATCCGACGCGCCTCTTCGCGCTGCGCAAGGAGAGCCCGCTGGTGGTCGGCTTCGGCAGCGAGCGGACGGTCGTCGCCTCCGACCCGCTCGGGCTGGCGGCGCTCTGTCCCGAGGTGCTCTACCTCGATGACGGCGAGCTGGTCGAGATCACCAGCGACGGCGCGAAGATCTTCAAGCTCGCCACCGGTGCGCCGGTCGAGCGCAACCGCGTGAAGCTCGAAGGCGACTTCGAGGTGCCGGAGCGCGGCCCCTATCCGCACTTCATGCTGAAGGAGATGGCCGAGGTGCCGCAGGCGGCCCGCTCGGCGCTCGGCAGTGATCCGGAGGCGGTCACGCGCGCCGCCGAGAAGCTGCTCTCCGCGAAGCGCGTCTTCATCACCGGCATGGGCACCGCGTTCCACATGGCGAGCTTCGGCCACCAGCTCATCGCGAGCTACGCGCGCCGCTTCTGTCCCGTGGTGTCGGCCGACGAGCTCCCATCGTCGGTCTTCTTCGAGCCGACCGACCTGGTGCTCGGGGTCTCGCAATCGGGCGAGACCTACGACACCTTGCGCGCGCTGCGCGGTGCGAAGGCGGCCGGCGGTGCGACACTCGGAGTGGTGAACGTCGCCGGCTCGTCGATGGCGCGCGAGGTTGACCAGGTCGTGCTGCAAGGAGCGGGGCCGGAGATCGCGGTGCTGGCGACCAAGAGCGCGCTGTCGCAGGCCGTCGTCGTGGCGCGGCTCGCGCTCGAGGCGGGGCGGCTGTCGGGCGGACTCGACGCCGCGCGCCATGCGCAGCTCGTGCGCGAGCTCAAGGCGGTGCCGGCGCTGATGGACGAGTGGCGCCCGAAGATCGAGCACGACTGCCGTGAGGCGGCCGCGCGTTTCCTCGGGCTCGAGAAGTGGTTCTTCCTCGGCCGTGGTCTCTTCGCGTCGATCGCCCACGAGGGCGCCCTCAAGTTCAAGGAAGTGACCTATCGCCATGCCGAGGGGATGGCTGCCGGCTTCCTGAAGCACGGCACGATCTCGCTGATCGACGGCGACATGGGGACGGCGATCTTCATCCCGCCCGCCGCGAGCGGCGAGATTCGCGCGATGACGATCTACGCGCTCGAAGAGGTGCGCAGCCGCGGCGGCCCGATCCTCGCGATCGGCGCCCTCTCCGCCTCCGAGCGCTCCCACGTCGACGCCAACATCACCACGCCCGGCGTGAGCGAGCTGCAGGACAGCTTCCTCCAGATCATCGCGGGCCAGTACCTCGCCTACTACACGGCGCGGGCGCTGGGCCGCGACATCGACCGGCCACGCGCGTTGGCGAAGAGCGTCACGGTCCCCTGACCGCCGCCGTCCCCGCCGATACACTCCAACCGACTGAACGGTGCCAGGCACAAACCCACCGGGTCTTCCGTGCCAGGCACCGATCCGGCGGGTCCTTGGTGCCAGGCACCGATCAAGCGGGTGGGTTTGGGCCAGGCACGTCCGACTGGCAGTGGCGACGCTTCTGCTCCCGCGGTGACGGAGGATTGCATGCGACGCCAGTCTCATTCTCTGTCGCGGCGGGAGTTCTTGGGTCACGCCGGTGCTCTCGCGGTTGCCTCGGCGGTTCCGGCGATCACGGCATCGCCACCGCGTCGCGAACTCCGCAAGCCGGTTCGTCTCGGCGTGGTGGGCGGCGGCTTCGGCGCGGCCTTCCAGTGGCACCTTCATCCGCTCTGCAAGGTGGCGGCGGTGAGCGATCTGCGGGAAGACCGCCGCACCCATCTCATGCAGGTCTACGGCTGCGACGTCGCCTATCCCTCGCTCGCGGAGCTCCTGAAGGACGAGTCGCTCGATGCCGTGGCGATCTTCACCGAGGCGCCCAACCACGCCGACCACGTCGTGCAGAGCATGGAGGCCGGCAAGCACGTGATCTCGGCGGTGCCGCTGGCCCACACTCTTGCGGGTTGCCGCGCCGTGCTCGCGGCGAAGAAGCGGACCGGCCGCAAGTACATGATGGCCGAGACGAGCTGGTATCGCCCCGAGACGATGCTCGCGCACGAGCTGCACCAGACGGGGGCGTTCGGCCATCTCGTCTACACCGAGGTCGAGTACTACCACCCGGGCATCGGCCACGACGCGCACGACCTCTCGCACTGGAACGGCGCGCGCACCTGGCGCTACGGCTATCCGCCGCTGCTCTATCCCACACACTCGACGGCGTTCCTGGTCGCCGTGACCGGCGAGCGGCTCACCAAGGTCTCGGCGCTCGGATGGGGGAGTGGCGACGACGCGCTCGCCGACAATCCCTATGGCAACCCGTTTTGGAACGGCTCCGCGCTTTTCCGCACGAGTGGCGGCTTCGTCTGCCGATGCAACGTCTTCTGGCAGGTCAACGCGGACGGCGAGCGCGCGCAGTGGCTCGGCGACCGGCTGGCGCTCTATATGGCCGGATCGGGCGGCCAGCCGTTCCGGATCGTCGCCGCCGACGGCACGACGAGCGACGTCTTGCCGGATCGCGGCGCGCTGCTTCCGGAGCCGTTGCGGGTCGGCAGCAGTCACGGCGGCTCGCATCCGCATCTCACGCACGAGTTCGTGAGCGCGCTCGCCGAAGAGCGCGAGCCGGTGATCGACGTCTTCGAGTCACTCGCGATGACCGTGCCGGGCATCATCGCCCACGAGTCGGCGCTGAAGAACGGCGCGCAGCTCGACGTGCCGCGCTTCGATCCCGACTGAGCGCTTGTGATCCTCCGACGTACCGAGCCGGGGGTCCTACGCCGATGTTTTCCGCACAGTGCCGGAGATTGGCGGTCGAGCGTGCGCCGCGCGCCGTCCGGATCACGGCGGCATCTCGATCCGGAAGAGCCGGTGACCAAGATCGGTGACGGCGCCAAGTCGCTCGAGTGCAAGCGGCGTCGCCGTGAATGACCAGACGTAGAAGCGCCGCTCCGTCGGCTGGAGTTCCTTCCGGTTCACGTAGCGGGTCGTGATGTCGCGGCGGATGAAGCCGTCGCGCTCGAAGACCTGCTGCTCGGCGTCGCGGTAGTAGACGACGTCGACCATGTAGAGCACTGCGCCCGGCTCGACGTTCTGGTCAATCGCGGCGAGCCACGCCGCCTGCTCCCGGTGTTGCCCCATGCGCAGATTGTCGAGCAGGCTGAGCGGCGGACCGTGCGCGAGCCACTCGACCTGCGCCTCGGGCACCAGCGGCTTCGCGGCGTCGAAGAGCGCCGGAACATTGAAGACCAAGGTCGTCACGAGATTGGCGGCGAGGAAGATCACGGTGCCCAAGGTGCGTTCGGCCGGACGCAGCTCATCGGCACCCGCCACGATCGCGAGCGCGACCAGCGGGAAGAGCGGCTGGAAATACCGCATGTTGTAGAACGCCGTCGGGAAGGGGAGGAGCCCCGCGACGTAGGGCACGCCGAAGCAGAGCACCGCCAGCACGACGGTTCGAGACCAGGCGCCCCGGCGCAGCAATGCCAACCCCGTGACGTGGAATTGGAGGGCAAGCGCGACCCCCGCCTGCGCGAGCGTCTTCCACCAGATCGATCCGATCTCCGGGAGCGCGAACTGGTCCGCTCCGCCACCCTCGCCTTCGAGACGCGAGAGTGGGTTTCTCCCGTACTTCGCCGCGACCGCGAACGCGGCGACCCCTGCGAGCATCCCGCCGCACCACCACAGTCGCCGTGCGATGCTGCGCCTCTCTCGTCGAAGCTGTCGCAGATGCGCCAGCAGATAGAGCGCACACGACGGCAAGAGGATCAGCGCGTAGTTCTTGAGCAGGAACGCCACGAGCAGCGTCGCCGCCAGGAGCAGTGAGCGCCGCGGCACCGCTACCTCCTCGCCAGTCGCGATGCGATGGATGAGCGCCAGTGTGACGATCGCGAGCGCCGCGAACCACGAGTCCGGATGTGCCGACCACGCTTGATACGCGACGATCGGCCCGAACGCCGCGAGTGTGATCAGCGCTGCGATCCCACGTGCCCGCAACCTCACCGGCAGCAGCGTTGCCGCGAGACACCACACCGCCAGCAGATAGGCGATCGCGCCGAGGCACGACACCACGCGCAGCCCGACGTGTGCCCCGAGCCGCGCGACGAACGGCGCCGCCAGCCACGCGAACCCGATCGGCTTGTCGTACGAGAGCTTCGAATCCGCGACGACCGGACGCGGGTCGTACCCGTGATCGATGACATTCCACGCCGCGCGCGCGTAGACGAGGCTGTTGCGCACCAGCGGTTGATCCCGGTCGACCACCACCCAGGTGACACCGAGGAGCGCGAGGATCGCGACCACCACCGCTGCTCGACGCATCGCTCTCATCCCGACCGCGACCGCTTCCCGACGCGACCGCCCTGGTACGGTGCCGACGGACGATCGTTCCGCGGCACTCTGGTGGTCTCAGGTTGCTGGTGTCTCGTACCGCGATCAGCGGCGGCCCTTCCGGACCGGCCGCTGCAGCGCCCTCTTCGGGGCCGTCGGCCTAGCCGCTCCCGCCGCCGCCCAGGGCGTCCGCCTCCCCGCCGTCTTCGCCGTTCCCCCCTCCCGCAACGCCGCCTGCGCCGCGGCCACCCGCGCAATCGGCAGCCTGAACGGCGAGCAGCTCACATAGTCGAGCCCCGCCTTGTGAAAGAACTCGATCGAGTGTGGATCGCCGCCGTGCTCGCCACAGATCCCCACTTTCAACCCATCCCGCGCCGCCCGCCCATCCCGCGTCGCCATCGTCACCAACTGCCCAACGCCCTGGGTATCGAGGCTCTGGAACGGGTCGACCGCGTAGATCTCCTGCTTCAAGTAGGGCTCGAGGAACCGGCCCGAGTCATCACGCGACAGCCCCATGCAAGTCTGGGTGAGGTCATTGGTTCCGAAGCTGAAGAACTCCGCCTCGGTCGCGATCTCGCCGGCCGTGAGCGCCGCGCGCGGCACTTCGATCATCGTGCCGACGAGGTAGCTGAACTTCGTCCCGCGCTCCTGCATCACCTGCGCTGCGATGTCACGCACGACCTTCGCCTGGAGCCGGAACTCCTTCAGCGTGCCGATCAGCGGGATCATCACCTCGGGGCGGACGGCGATGCCGGCGGACTTCACTTCACAGCACGCCTCGAAGATCGCGCGCGCCTGCATCTCGGTGATCTCGGGATAGACGATGCCGAGCCGGCAGCCACGGAAGCCGAGCATCGGGTTGAACTCGTGCAGCTCGGTGACCTTCGCCGCGATCCGTTGCCAGTCGACGCCAAGCAGCGCGCCGAGCTCCTGCTGGTCCTTCTCGGTGTGGGGGAGGAACTCGTGGAGCGGCGGATCGAGCGTGCGCACGGTGACCGGGCGCCCGTTCATCGCCTTGAAGATCGCGACGAAATCGGCGCGCTGGATCGGCAGCAGCCGCGCAAGTGCCGCCCGGCGATCCTCCGCCGAGCTGGCGAGGATCATGTGCTGGACATGCTCGATCTTGCCGGCACCGAAGAACATGTGCTCGGTGCGGCAGAGCCCGACGCCCTGGGCTCCGAAGGCAACGGCGTTCTCGCACTGGTCACCCTGGTCGGCGTTCGCGCGAACCTTGAGGCGCCGATGCTTGTCGGCCCAGGCGAGGAGCTTGGCATAGCGCTGGTAGGTCGGCGACTCGGCGGCTGGCAGCGACTTCTCGATCACCACGCGGCTCACTTCGCTCGGCGTGGTCGGAACCTGGCCGGCGAGCACTTCGCCGCTGTTGCCATCGATCGAGATGAAGTCGCCGACACGCACCGTCTGGCCGCGCGAAGTGAGGGTGCCGGCGGCGTAGTCGATCGCCAGCTCGCCACAACCAACCACACACACTTTGCCCATCTGCCGGCCGACCAGCGCGGCGTGCGAGGTCATGCCGCCGCGGCTGGTGAGGATGCCGAGCGAGGCGTTCATCCCTTCGATGTCTTCCGGCGAAGTCTCGATGCGGACGAGGATCACCTCTTCGCCAGCGCGCTTGCGCGCCAACGCGTCCTCAGCCGAGAAGGCGATCCGTCCACACGCAGCCCCCGGACCCGCCGGCAGCCCCTTGCCGAGCAGCCGTCCGGCCGCCAACGCCGCTTGTTGCTGCGCGCTGTCGAAGACCGGTCGCAACAGTTGGTTCAGCGACTCCGGATCGAGCCGCAGCAGCGCCTCCTGGTCCGTGATCAGCTTCTCGTTCACCATGTCGACGGCGATGCGCACCGCCGCGAAGCCGGTCCGCTTGCCGGTGCGCGTTTGCAGCATCCAGAGGCGGCCGCGCTGGATCGTGAACTCGATGTCCTGCATGTCGCGGTAGCGCTTCTCGAGGATGCGGCGCACCTGGTCGAGCTGCTGGTAGACCTTCGGCATCTCCTGCTTCATCTGGTCGATCGGCTTGGGGGTGCGCGTGCCGGCGACCACATCCTCGCCTTGCGCGTTCAGCAGGTACTCGCCGTAGAAGAGCGGCTCGCCGTTCGACGGATTGCGCGTGAACGCGACGCCGGTCCCGGAGTCTTCGCCCATGTTTCCGTAGACCATGGAACAGAGATTGACCGCCGTTCCGAGGTCGTTGGGGATGCGGTTCAGCCGGCGGTAGACGATGGCGCGCTCGTTGTTCCACGAATCGAAGACGGCGCCAGTTGCGGCCCACAGTTGCTTCCACGGATCTTCGGGGAAGCTCTTGCCAGTGCGCGTCTGGATCTCGGCCTTGAAGGTGGCGACCAGCTTCTGCAGGTCCTCGACCGTCAGGGCGCTGTCGTTCTCGACGCCGCGTTCGTGCTTCTTGGCTTCGAGCAGCAGCTCGAACGGGTCGCGCTCTTGCTTGCTCGCCGGCTTCATTCCGAGGACGACGTCGCCGTACATCTGCACGAAGCGGCGGTAGCAGTCCCACGCGAAGCGCGGGTTGCCGCTTTGCGCGGCGAGCCCCTCGACGGTCACGTCGTTGAGACCGAGGTTCAGCACCGTGTCCATCATTCCGGGCATCGAGATCTTCGCGCCCGACCGGACGCTGACCAGCAGCGGGTTCTTGCGGTCGCCGAACTTGGCGCCCATCTCGCGCTCGACGCGCTTCATCGCCTGCTGGACCAGCGTCTCGACGGTTGCGGGGTACTTTCCGCGATGGGCGGTGACGTGGGCGCAGACCCCGGTCGAGATCGTGAAGCCGGCCGGCACCGGCAGGCCGATCCGATCCATCTCCGCGAGCCCGGCTCCCTTGCCGCCGAGCAGATCCTTCATCGTTCCGTTGCCGTCGGCGGTGCCACCGCCGAAGTACCAGACGAGCTTGTCCTTCACTGCCGCCATCGTTGCCTCACGCCTCCCGAGAACTGCCGCGCTGGATCACGCGCGCCGCTCTCCGCCAGAGCTGCGGCACGTGCTGGCCCGACGGGCCAAAAACGGCGGGCGAGAATGGCGCCGCGAGCGGGGTGACGCAAGCACGGCCCGCGTTGGACGCTCACCGTTCCGGGACGTCGTCGTCCGGATCCGCGGCCGTGCTACCGGCGCTTGCCGTGCGGGCCGCGGCGAGCGTCCAGACGACGTCGCGGTTCAACGCGAACGGGCCGTGCTGGAGCTCAACCCACGTTTCCAGGTCGACCATCAGGTCGAGTGCGATCCTCACGACCCCCAGCTCTTCTCGCAGGCGGCGCACGGGAACGGGGTCCTCGGGGAACCAGCATTCCTGCACCGGTGGTTGCGGTGTGGGCAGCGGCTCGAGCGGCTCGAGTGGCTCGGCGGTCGCCGCGGTCGCCGCCGCAGCGGTGGTCGCGCTGATCGCCTGCAGCTTCCAATCGCGGGTGAGCACGATGGTCGCCGTGTGCACGAGCTGCTCGAACGCGGCGTGCGCGATCTCGCCTTCGAGAGTCATCGGAATCGGCTTGCCCGGGTCGTTCGCGCCACCGTCGTCGTCCAGCATGCTGCTCCCGATCCGCAGGACCGGAACCTCCGCGAGCGACTCGCCGCCGAGGTCGAGCAGCCGGACCCGCAGCTCCGGCAGCAGTGACACCGCGAGCCCCTGGCCCGCGATCTCGTAATAAATCCGCGCCACGCGACCGTCCGCACCGCTCGCGATCTCGTTGTCCGCCAGCGAGTTGCGCCGCAGCACGAAGCGCCCGAAACCACCGAGCGGCTCGAAGAGCTGCCCGCGCGCGAGGCTCCACGTCTGCTGCGTGAGCCGCGGCTCCTGCTCCATCTTCATGGCGCGTGCGAAGCAGTCGTACTCCTTGAACTCGTCGTCGCGCGCGAACGCCGACTGGAACGTGAGCACCGCGTCTCGCGGTGTGGCGAAGCTGTCGTGCGGTGGCACGAGGCAGCCGGTCGTCAAGAGAGCTGACAGCAGCTCGAGAGCAGTGCGAGGGCGCACAGCCGGCTCCGGATCCGAGATACCGCGTGGACTGTGACGGGAACGGTCACCTTGCGTGGCGCGCTTCCTACTACAATCCGACGCCCATTCGAAGAGGCGGATCGGTTGCGGCCGCGACACTAGAGGAAAGGCGTCCCCAGTTGAGCCGTCCGAAGATCGGCGAGCTGCTCATCGCGGCGGGAGCGATCACCGAGCCGCAGCTCCGCGAAGCGCTCGCGTGGCAGCGCGGCAAGCGGGTGAAGCTCGGTGAGGCGGCGATCCAGCTCGGCTTCACCGACGAGGGCACGGTGGCGCGCGCGCTGGCAAAGCAGGCCGGGCTCCCGTTTGTCGACCTCGACAAGGGGCGTCTCGTCGCGGCACTCGTGCAGCGGGTGCCCAAGGAGACGGCGGTTCGGCTGCGTCTCGTGCCGCTCATGGAGAAAGAGGGCAAGTTCGTCGTCGCGGTCGACGACCCGGCGACGGCGCTGCAGCTCGACGACCTCTCCTTCGTCCTCAATGAGCCGATCACGGCGGCGCTGGCAACCGCGTCGGCGGTGGCCCGCAAGATCAAGGAGCACTACGGAGTCGAGGTCGCGGCCGGCGTCCAGCCTTCCGCGCAGCAGGCCGCCGCTGTCACCGCGTCCGCCAGTGACGACGATGCGCCGATCATCCGGCTCGTGCAGCAGATGATCGACGTCGCGCTGCGTTCGCGCGCGAGCGACATCCACGTCGAGCCGCAGTCGGAGCGGCTGCGCGTCCGTTACCGGATCGACGGCATCCTGCGCGAGGTCGCGACCCACCCCAAGCACCTCCACGCACCGCTCCTCTCGCGTCTCAAGATCATGGCCGGCCTCGACATCGCCGAGCGCCGCAAGCCGCAGGACGGTCGCATCCTCACCGAGGTCGACGGCCGCCCGCTCGACCTGCGCGTCTCGGTCCTGCCGAGCAGCCACGGCGAGGCGATGGTGATGCGACTCCTCGATCGCGAGCGCGGCCTCGTCTCGCTCAATGACCTCGGCTTCGTCGACAAGGACTACGAGCGCTTCCAGCGGATCATCGCGCGGCCGAACGGCATCGTGCTGGTCACCGGCCCGACCGGCTCGGGCAAGACGACCACGCTCTATGCGGCGCTGAAGGACCTGAACCGCCCCGACCGCAAGCTGATCACGGCGGAGGACCCCGTCGAGTACCAGCTCGCCGGCGTCAACCAGTGCCAGGTGCACAGCCGCATCGGGCTGACGTTCGCCCGCATCCTGCGCGCGATGTTGCGCCAGGCGCCGAACGTGATCCTGGTCGGCGAGATTCGCGACAAGGAGACCGCCGAAGTGGCGATCCAGGCGTCGCTCACCGGCCACCTCGTGTTCTCGACGCTGCACACCAATGACGCGCCGTCGGCGTTGACACGCTTGGTCGAGATCGGCGTCGCGCCCTTCCTGGTGAGCGCGTCGGTGACGGCGGTGATGGCGCAACGGCTGGTGCGCGCGCTCTGCAAGGAGTGCCGTCAACCGACGCAGCCCGACGAGATCGAGATGGCCTCCCTGCAGATCAAGCCCGAGCAGGCGGCCGCCGCCACGCTCTTCCGCGAGCGCGGCTGCGAGACGTGTGAGCGCACCGGTTTCCGTGGTCGCAAGGGCATCTTCGAGCTGCTCGAGATGGACAGCCGCCTGCGCGAGATGACCTTCCGCGGCGAGCCGGCGATGCGGATTCGCGAGGAGGCGATCGCGTCGGGGCGGATGTCGACGCTGCTGCAGGACGGTCAGCGCAAGGTCTTGAACGGCATGACGAGCGTGCGCGAGGTGCTGCGCGTGATCGCGGGCAACGAGTGAGCGAGGGACAGCAAACGATGGCGATGGCGAAGGAGCTGCTCGAGTTGTGCGTGACGAAGGGGGCGTCCGACCTCCACGTCACGGTCGGGCGACCGCCGATCCTGCGCATCCATGGCCGGCTCGTCGACGTGGCCGACCACGCCGTGATGCAGGCCGCGGATACCGAGGCGTTCGTGAAGGCGATCGCGCCGGAGCGCTCGTTCAAGGAGGCGCAGGAGATCGGCTCGGCCGACTTCGCCGTCGCGCACAGCGACCAGGCGCGCTTCCGCGTTGATGTCTACAAGCAGAAGGGTTTCTGGGGCGCCGCCTGCCGGCTGATCCCGACCCGCCTGCTCTCCTTCGAGGAGCTCGGGCTCTCCGAGATGGTGAAGGAGCTGGTGACGCGGCCGCGCGGGCTGCTGCTGGTGACCGGGCCGACCGGCTCCGGCAAGACGACCACGCTCGCCTCGATGATCCACTACCTGAACCAGAACTTCGACCGCCACATCGTGACGATCGAGGACCCGGTCGAGTACTACCACAGCCACGACAAGTCCGTGATCATGCAGCGCGAGCTGCACGTCGACGTGCCCTCGTTCACCGAAGGGATGCGGCGCGCGCTGCGCCAGGACCCGAACGTGATCATGCTCGGCGAGATGCGCGACCTCGAGACGATCTCGGCCGCGATCACCGCCGCCGAGACGGGCCACCTCGTGTTCGGCACGCTGCACACGACCGGCGCGGCGCGCACGGTCAACCGCATCATCGATGCGTACCCCGCGAATCA
>CAYRQC010000587.1:0-2531 GCA_964426265.1 uncultured Phycisphaerales bacterium
GTCGAAGGCGACCGGATCCTGGCGCGGCTGAAGCTGACGCACGAGCAGATGCACGGGATCGACGACTCGGCGCGCGGCAACTCGGTGATGTTGCAACGCGACGGGAAGTTCGAGCGCATGCCCGCGAGCTACGGCGCGAACCTGGGACGTTGGGGCTGGAGCAGCCAGGCGTGCGATCTCGACCTCGATGGACGGCTCGACCTGGTCTGTGTGAATGGCTTCATCACGCGCACCACGCCCGGCGACATCCGCGGCCTGACGTGGCGGCAGATGGTGGCCTCGACGGTCGATGCCGAGCAGGAGCCGAGCATCCGCGTCCGCCAGCAGGTGAACTCCAAGCAATACCGACTCACGCAATACAACCTCATGTGGCACGAAGGATGGGGCTATGCCGGTCGCGAGCGCGACAAAGTCTGGTGCAACACCGGGAGTGGCTTTTGCGACGTCTCGGATGTCTCCGGTGCCGACTCACCGGGCGACGGGCGGGCGCTGATCACGGCCGACCTCGACGACGACGGCGACTGCGACCTCTTCACCCACGAGATGCAGCGCGATCGCCACCTGCTCTTCCGCAATGACCTCCAGGAGTCACCCACCGGCTTTCTCAAGGTGCGCCTCGAGGCGACGCGCAGCCACTGGTCGGCGATCGGCGCGCAGGTGATCGTGCATGGGCCGAGCGGGCCATGCGCACAGACGCTCGCCGTCGGCAACGGCTATCTCTCCTGTTTGCCGCCGGAGCTGCTGTTTGGCATCGGGGACGCCCGATCGGTCGAGGTCGAGGTGCTCTGGCCAGGCGCCGTGCGCGAGTCGTTCGGCAAGGTCGCCGCTGACTCGCGAGTGCTGCTGGTCGAGGGGACGGGGGCGCCAAGGACGATTGCGCCGTTGACGCGGAGGTTGGTTCGGCCCGGGGGCTCGTAGTCACCGATCGCCGACGTAGCCGAGCGCTTCGAGGGCGCGTCGCTCTTCGTCGGTCAGCTCCCGCGCCTCCGTGGCGATCGGTGTGTGGGTCGCGAGGAAGGCGTCGAGCCGCGCCTCGAGGAGCGCCGCTTTCTGGGGCTCGCTCTGGCTGACGTCGACGGGTGGGTGCTGGTCGGGAGCGTAGAGCGCCTTGGTTCCATCGAGGCGGCGGGTGAAGCTCCAGCCGTTCTCCCACCAGCCTTGCAGGCGGCGGTCCAGCAGCTCGTACTGGAATGCCTCCATATAGAAGCCGCGGTTTTTGAGCTCCTCGCCGCGCCACGCCGGAACGAGGCTCTGGCCGTCGAGCCCGTCCGGAACCGGCAGGCCGAGCAAATCACACAAAGTCGGCAACAGATCGACCTGGTTCGCCGGCGCGTCGATTCGCACACCGATTGGCAGGTCAGTGACGCCGGTCGGTGGTCGCAGCACGAGCACGACGTGCTGGGTTGCATCGTAGAGGCTCCGGTGGTGACCGACGAGGCCACCCTCGCCGAAGCACTCCCCGTGGTCGGCGAGCAGTGCGATCCAGGTGTGTGCGAGCCCGGGATCGGCGCGTTCGAGTGTTTCGCGAAGCTGTGCGAGCAGGGCGTCGAGCTGCTCGATCTCGCCGCGTTGCAGGACCATGGCAGCCTGCTCCGCTGGGTCGATCGCGGGGCGTCCTTCCGCCGCGCGAGCCAGGGTTCGCTCGCGAAAAGGCGACGGCGGCGTGAAGGGGATGTGGGCGTCGTAGAAGTGCGCCCAGAGGAACCGCGGCTGTCGGGTGGCTTCGTACCACGCTGCGGCGCGCGTGAGGGTCACCGCGCCCGGTGTATTGGTGCCGCGTTCCCGCAGCGCCTGTGGGATCAGCTTTCGCAACAGCGCCGAGCCGAAGTCGAAGCGACCGGCATAGAACTGGAGCGGCGTCACCGAGCCGCGATCGTCGAAGTAGTGGAAGCCGCGATCGAAGCCATAGTCCTCGCGCAGCACGTAGGTCGAGACGAAGCCGCCGGTCGCGAAGCCGGCGGCGGCGAGCAAGTCGGGCAAGCGCGGCGTCGCGATGCGCGGTGCGTCTTCACCGTTGCTGCGCAGCCCGTGGCGCGGTGGGAAGAGCCCGGTCAGCATCGAGACGTGGGCCGGAGCCGTGGAGGGTGCGACCGAGCGGAAGGTGGTGAAGAGTGCGCCTTCGTGCACCAGTCGATCGAGCGCGGGAGTGTCGAGCCCGCCGCCTCCGAAGCAGGGCAGCGAGTCGGCACGCACGGTGTCCCAGGTCACCAAGACGAGATTGTTGAGGTTATTGAGAGAGTCGAGATGGTTGAGGGGGTTGCGAGGGTCGGCGCCGCCCGCGAATGGGTGAGCGGCGGACGGCGGAGCTGGAATCGGCCGATCGACCGGTGGTTGCGAGACGTGCACGAGCAATGACATCGCCGGAAGCGGTGCAGCTCCCGCGATGAGCGCGAGCACGACGACTTCCCGCCGCCGCGCGCCGCTCCGCAGCGCCAGCAGGGTTGCGGTGACCGCCGCAATACCACACACCATCAGCGACCCGAGGCGAGGCGAAGCAATGGCTGTCACCGCGCCGCCGCCGGCGATGAGCG
>CAYRQC010000588.1:0-8037 GCA_964426265.1 uncultured Phycisphaerales bacterium
CCGAGCAGATCGAGCAGCTCCGGAAGCACCTGATCCTTGCCGCCCGACAGGTCGTCGATCGGCTCGATCAGCCCTTTGCCGAAGAGGCCGGCCCAGATGCGATTTGCGAGGGCCCGGCCAAACCACGGGTTGTCAGCGCCGACGATCCACTCGGCCAGGGCCGCGCGTCGCGTCGTGGTCTCGCTCGGTGTCCAGGGTTTGCCGTCGAGGAAGCCGGCCTCGCTGAAGAGCTCGCGCCGGTCGTGGTACTTGCGCACCAGCTCCCGCGCGTTGAACGGCAGGCGGCCGAGGAGATCGTCCTGCCGCTTGGGATCGGCCTCGAGTTCGCGCAGCGCGTTCTCGCCCTTGTGCGTGCTGCGGGTGAGCTGTTGCAGCTCGTTCAGCGCGATCTGATCGGAGCTCGTCCGCGGCGCACTGCCGATCGACATGTCGGGCGGTGCGTCGAGTGGGATGTCGATCCCGAGGTCGGAGTCGGCAGCGCTCGCCATCTCCGAGGACCCATCGGAGCTGGTCATCTCGGACTGCATCGCGTCGGGCCGCGTGCGTGGCGGTTTCTGCGCCTGCATGATCATCGTGCGCAGGCGATCGGTGAAGTCCCACTCCGGGCTGCGGTCGATGACGCGGAAAGCGGCGTACTGACCGACGTGCTGGCCCGCCACCTTGTCGGCTCGCAGGTCGGCGAGGAAACCGGTGAAGCGGTTGAAGTCGCTGCGCTTCCAATGGTCGTTGGGATGGTCGTGGCACTGCGCGCACTGGATCTGCAAGCCGAGGAACGAGCGCGCGAGCGAGCCGGCAAGCGTCTCGATCGAGTCCTGGAAGGTGATGATGAAGGCGGTCGAGCCCGGCTTGGGGGAGGTGTCACTGTCGGCAACGATGTGACGGACGATCTCGCCGAACGGCATGCGCCGATGGAACTGCTCCTCGAGCCACGGTCGCAGTGTCATCTCGGTGCGCTGGCGCTCGCGCGGCGCGGTGGCGAAGAGGATGTTGCACCACTCGAACGAGAGGTCGCGGGCGAACTCACGGTCGGCGAGGTAGTCGTCGATCTTGCGCGATCGCTTGTCGGTGGCCGGGTCGGCGAGAAACTGTGCGACCTCATCGCGGCCGGGGATGGCGCCGCGCAGGTCGACGCTGAGGCGCCGCAGCCACGTCGCGTCATCGGCAGGTGGAGCGGCGTGCAGGTGACCTGCTTCCCACGCGGTCGCCAGCGCGCGATCGACCTGGTCGGCGAGCGCTTGCTGTGCGACGGCACTCACGTCGAGGCTCTGCGCGCCATGCGACGCGCCGGCAGCGACGACGAAGCAGAGGAAGAGCCGACGCACCAGGAACTCTCTCCAGACGAAGTCGCGAGGGACGCGCTCGTTGTTAGGTCGGATCGGAGGAAACGTCAAGCGCTGCGCCGCCACCCTCGCCGGGCCGGTTTTGCCCGATACGATCCCGCCCCATGTTCCTGCGTCCTCTCGCCCTCTGGTGCGCGGTTGCCGGCATCACGGCAGCGGTCGGCCGGCCGCGACCCGAGTCGAAGAACCTCGTCATCGTGACGATCGACACGGTCCGCTCCGATCGCCTCGGCTGCTACGGCTACTTCCGCGACACCTCACCGGCGCTCGACGCGCTCGCCGCCGAGTCGCTGCGCTTCACGCGGTGCCTCACGCCGATTGCACAGACGACGCCGAGCCACTGGTCGCTCTTCACCGGCGTCGGGCCCTACGAGCACGACGTGCTCACCAACCACACGAAGCCGCTGAAGCGGGCGGCGCAACCGAGCGGACCCGAGGCGGGGCAGGCGCTGCGCAAGCTCGCCGAGTCGTTGCGCGCGCGTGGCATGAAGACCGGCGGTTTCGTCGGCGCGACGCCGGTGAAGCGGCACACCGGTCTCGACGCCGGTTTCGAGGCGTGGAGCGAGCCCGACTCCGGTCGCCGCGCTGGCGCCGAGGTGGTCGCCGACGCGCTGCAGTTCGTGGCGAGCTGCGGCGATCAGCCCTTCTTCCTGTGGGTTCATCTCTTCGATGCCCACGAGCCGTTGCATCCGCCGAACACGCCGCTCGAGTACTACCAGCGCTATGCCACCGATCCGACGCTGGAGGCGTGGCTCGCCGAACGCGGCTTTCCCGCGACCACGACGGAGCTCGACGAGCACGATCTGTCGGTGGTCGAGGCCAACAACCACTACGACGGCGCGCTGCGCTACCTCGACGATCAGCTCGCGGTCCTGCTGAAGCGGCTCGGTGCGGCGGACCTGAAGGAGACGACCGCGCTGGTGGTCGTCGCCGACCACGGCACGGCGGTCGGACAACACTCGCACATGGGCCACGGCATCTGTTGGGACGAGCAACTGCGCGTCCCGCTCTTCATGCGCGTGCCAGGCGTGGCGCCGCGGGTCGTCGACACCGCGATGTCGACGCTCGATCTCTGGCCGACGCTCTTCGGTCTCGCGCCGGAGCTTGCCGTTCCCGATTTCCTGCAGCAGGTTCGGGGGAGCGACGTCCTCCTCGACGGTTACTCGGCGCGACCGCTCTTCGCCGCCGCCGCGAAGCAGGGCTTCGAGGCGCTGACCGCCGGCCGTTGGAAGCTGCTCCGCGCCCCGAAGGCGCCCCCCGAACTCTACGACCTCGAGTCCGATCCGAGCGAGCTCGTGAACGTCGCCGCCGGTCACGCCGAGGTCGTGGCGCGCCTCACGAAGCTGCTCGCCGCCGAGGTCACGCGCCAGAAACAGAGCCGCACGCTGCATCGCAAAGGTGCCGCCGCGGGTGGCGAGCTCGATCCGAAGATTGTCGAGGAGCTGCGCGCGCTGGGCTATCCCGCGGCGGGCGACGAGCCGCCGGCGCAGGACGGCGATCACCGCTGACGAGTGCCACCCGAGCACACCGTATCGTCGGCCACTCGCTGCTTCGTCCCCGCGCCGGAACCACCCATGCAATTGCTCTTCGCCGCCCTGTTGACCCAGGACCTCGTTGCGGGCGCTCCCCCGCTGGTCGACCCTCCGGCGCCGAAGGTGAAGGACGGACACGTCGCCTCGGGCGGGCCGCTGCTGCCGGAGCAGGCGGCGTACGACGTCTGCAAGTACGCGCTCGCGCTCCGCGTGCGGCCCGAGGAGAAGGCGATCGACGGCACGCTCACCATCACGGCGAAGGCGACGATGCAGCAACCGCTCGGTCAGCTGCTGCTCGATCTCGATGGCGCACTGCACGTCACGGAATGCAGCAGCGCAGGGCAGCCGCTCGGTTTCCGGCAGGCCGGCGGGATGGTCTCGATCGCGCTCGACCGCTGGTACACCGCCGGTGAGGAGTTCACCGTCGCCGTGAGCTACGGCGGCGAGCCGCGGGTGGCGCCGAACGCACCGTGGGACGGCGGCTTCACCTGGGGCAGCACGGCGGACGGGCGGCCGTGGATCGCCACCACCTGTCAGATGGACGGCGCCGATCTCTGGTGGCCCTGCAAGGACCATCCGTCCGACAAGGCGGACCACTTTGACTTGCGTGCCACCGTCCCGACGGGACTCGTCTGTGCTTCGAATGGGAAGCTGGTCGAGTCGGTGGTGAATGGCGACGCCACCACGACGTTCCACTGGCGGCTCGACACACCGGTCAGCAACTATTGCATCGCGCTCAACATCGCCCCCTACGAGCTGATCCGCGACGAGGCGACCAGTGTCACCGGCGAGAAGATCCCCGTCTGGTTCTATGTACTTCCGGAGCACTTCGAGCAAGGCAAGAAGGCGCTGCCCGCCTTCCTGCGCGACCTGCATGTCTTCGAGGAGCTGTGCGGGCCGTATCCGTTCCGCGCGGAGAAGTATGGCATCGCGGAGACGCCGCATCTCGGGATGGAGCACGCGACCATCACCGCCTATGGCAACCGGTTCCGCGCCGACCCCGACGGCTACGACTGGCTCCACAACCACGAGTTCTCCCACGAGTGGTGGGCCAACCTCGTCACTTGCCGCGACTGGAAGGACATGTGGATCCACGAGGGGATCGGCACCTACATGCAGCCGCTCTTCCTCGAACGTACGCGTGGCCGCGACGCCTACTTCGCGGAGATGAAGAAGGACCGTCGGGGGATCGCCAACCGGATGGCGGTGGCGCCGCGCGAGATCCAGGACAGCAAGGAGATCTACAAGGGCGACATCTACAACAAGGGCGCGTGGTTCATGCACACGCTGCGCTGGTTGGTCGGCGACAAGCTCTTCTTCCAGGCATTGCGGCGGATGGCCTATCCCGATCCGGCCACGGAGATGGTCACCGACGGCTCGCAGATCCGTTTCAGCGATACCGAGGAGATCCGCGCCATCGCGGAAGAGGTGACCGGCCGCGAGCTGGGCTGGCTCTTCGAGGTCTACCTGCGCCAGCCGGATCTGCCGCGGCTCGTGACGACCACGACGACGACGACCAACACGACCGCCACGGCAGGCACCGTCGGCGAGCTCACGCTCGAATGGAAAGTGCCCGCCGGCCTCGAGTTCCCGATGCCGGTGCCGGTACGTCTTGGCAGCGTGACTCAACGGATCGAGATGCCAGATGGAAGAGCCGTGGTCCCGCTGCCCGTCGGCGCGACGGCGGAGGTCGATCCGGAGGGGTGGATCTTGAAGGCGTTGAAGTGACTCGATTGCCGAAGTGAAGCGGTCACGTTTCCGCTCGTGCTGGCAAACGCCGCGGAGGAGCGTCGGATACGAGGTACCGGCGCGTCTCCCCGCAATGGTGGGCGATGCAGGGCTCGAACCTGCGACCACCCGCGTGTAAGGCGGGGGCTCTACCAGCTGAGCTAATCGCCCGTTCTTGGTCGCGCCGAGTCGCTGGTCGCCGCATTATGCCGCCTAACCCCTGATTCTGGCGCGACTTGCAATCGTCGTCCGAACCAGCTTTCGGAGCGTCGGGATCGCGCCGAGCCGCAGATGGCCGCGCCGAATCGTGCAACGGATACTGACGATTCCACTGACTCGCCTTCCCGGTGCCGTCGCCGACCGCCGCGGCCGTGCGCTGCTGCTTCGGCTCGATCGCGAGCTGACCGAGACCGCCGGCGAGATCGTCGAGCCTCAAGTGCGTGTAGTGGCGCATCGTCAGGTTGATCGTCGAGTGACGGAGGAGCTTCTGCGCAATCTGCGGGGCGACGCCGCGGCGAGCGAGGTCCGTCGCAAGCGTCGAGCGGAGCGAGTGCAGGTCGGCCACGCGGTCGGCGTCGTCGAGAAGCACGATGCCGGCGAGCCGGAAATCCTTCCGCCGCGCCTTGTTCGTCGGAACCGTCGCGAAGACGCGCGTCGCTGGATGCGGCTTCTCCGGCCGGGTGGCGAGCAGTTGCGCGCGTAGCTCGTCGTGGAGCGGCAGCTCGTCGACCCGGCCCTTCGCCTTGCCCTCACGCACGACGACCACGCCGCGCTCGAGGTCGACGTCGCCCCACGTCAGTTTCTTGATCTCGGAGCGGCGCAAGCCGGCGAAGTAGGCGGTCGCGTAGTAGGGCCGTCGGCCGAGCGGTTCCGTGACCTCGAAGAGCTTCCGAAGCTCGTCCTGCGTCAAGGCTCGGCGCTTCCGGGTGGGGTCGGCTTCACTCTGCCGTCGGATCGCAGTGACCGGATTCTCCCCCGCGCGCCGGCTCTCCATCGCCCATGCCATGAAGGACGCGAGGGAGTTGCGGGCGTAGTTGAGGGTCCGTGCGGCGAGCGGGGGCGGCGGCTCGGGCGGTCCCTTCGCCTGCGGCGGCTTTTCGTCCGGCTGCTTCGCCTTGCGCTTCCTCGGAGGAACGCCCTTCGCTTTGAGCGCCCTCAGGAACGCCTCGACGTTGTCGCGCGTGACCTCCGAGAGCCTGCCGACTCCGACTTCGGCGGCGAGCGCGAGCAGGCACTTCTTGACCGCTGCAATGTGACGCTCGGCGCGTGCGTGGAGCCGAAGGTGCGCGACGTAGTCCTCGACGTGCGTTGCGTAGGGCTTCTGATCCTCGCGCTTGATCTGCTCGGCCGCTGCGCTCACTCCCCCGAATCGCCGCTTGGCGACATCGGCTTCGAGCTGCGTCGCGGCCTGCTCGGCAGCGCGCTTGTCCGTGGTTCCGCTTGACCGTCGATGTCGGCGTCCGGCGTGATCGGTGTACTCGATCTGCCAGTCGCCGCTGCCGAGCTTCTTGAAGACGCTTGCCATGTCACTTCCTCTTTGCCGTACGCACCATTCGCTTCGCGCGAGCGAGCGTGGCGAGCTTGGGTCCGTGCATCACGACTTCGAGCTGCAAGAGCGCTGCGAGCTTGTCGAGCATCGGGATCGAGAGCCCTCGAATCCCGTGGACGAACTGGTTGAGCAGGGCCGGCGAGCAGCCGAGTTCCTTCGCGACGCGGTAGCGCGTCATCCCGCAACGCTCGATCGCGTCGCGAATCTGGTCGGAGAACGGTCGGCGCGGTGCCATGTAATCGGTACTCCTGCCTTGATATGTAGCCGACAGCATCCTAGTCGTCAAGCGATGATCGAAGGCGCTCGCGATCGCCAGCTACTTGAAGTCGAACGCGAGGCTCGCATCGGTGAACGAGCTACAAGCGGCGTTGAAGAGCAACGGCACGCGACCGACAGGGCCGTTGCGGTTTTTCGCGATGTGCGCATCGACGAGCAGCCCGTCGGCACGCTCCCCTTTGCGCGAGAGCAGGATCACGACGTCCGCATCCTGCTCGATGGTGCCCGAGTCGCGAAGATCCGAGAGACGCGGCTCCCGGTTGTCGCCGCCGCGCTCGACGTCGCGGTTGAGCTGCGCGAGCACGAGGAGCGGTACGCCGAGAGTGCGGGCGAGATTCTTCATTTCTCGGGAAGCCGCGGACGTGCGTTCGTAGGGAGTCGCCCGGCGCTCGTCCGGCGGGAGCAATCCGAGGTAGTCGATGATGACGAGCCGCGCGTTCGTCGCGTGCGCCCCCCGGATGATCGCTGCCCTCGCTTGCTGAAGGGACGACTTCGAGTTGTCGTCGAAGTGAAGCGGGAGGTGCGCGATGCGGCCCGCGATCTCTTGGGCCTTGGCGATCGCCGCAGTTGCGTCGGGGGAGTCGTGCCGAACCGCGACCGGGTTGAACATGCCCTCGCGTGCCACGAGCTTGCTGACGAGTTCCTCGGCCCGCATCTCCAAGCTGACGACGAGCACGCCATCGCCCCGCTTGGCGACATCCGCGGCGATGTTGAGCGCGAGCGTGGTTTTCCCGACCGACGGGCGTGCAGCGAGAATGACCAGCTCCCCCGGATGCAGACCGGCGAGCGCATCATCGAGCGAGCGAATGCCGGTCGGGACGCGATCGACCGCGGGCGAGCCGAGCTTTGCCACGACCCCGGGCAGAATGTCTCGGAGCGCCCGTGGACCGCCCGAAGCCGCGGCGTCCTCGCTCCTCTTGAGCGCCGCGGTCGCCTCTCGGTGCAACTCTTCAAGCGGGGCCTTGTCGGCGCCGAGCATGAGCACACGATGCGCTCCATCGACGAGCGCGCGCTTGGAAGCAACCTGCTTCAGCTCGCCCAAGTAGGTCGCGAAGTTGGCCGCGGACGGGACTTGCTCCGCGAGCCGTGCGAACTCCAAGACATCGACGCGGTCGCTCAATCGCTGACCGAGGAGCCCAAACTCGATCCCCTCGCCGCGACGGCGCGTTGCCGCGATCTCGCTCCAAACGGCTCGCGTGAACGTGCCGGTGAAGAGGTCGAGTCCGACTTCGTCGAGACCGTCGGCGATGCACGAGGGCGCGTCGAGCAGCACGCTGGCGAGGAGCTGGCGCTCGGCGAGTCCGTTGCGCGTGACGTCAACGGCTTGCGAATACAGGGAGGCTGCGGACATCGAGGTAGTCCTTCTCCGGCGTCGGGGCATCGCCTGCCGGCGAGCCGGACGCGATCTCTAGGAACTTGTTCACGTGGTCTGCGCTGCCGAGGCTGTTTGCGAGCCCTTGGTACTTCACCCCCTCCGCGTTCTGCCCCGAGTGAAACGGGGAGCGGTGGTTGCCGTCGATGGCGGCCTTGAGGTCGCCGACGCTGAAGCCGTCGCCGAGACGGCTCACGACAAGCCGCCACTCCTTCGACTCGGGGCGCGGCCTTGGCACGG
>CAYRQC010000589.1:0-12436 GCA_964426265.1 uncultured Phycisphaerales bacterium
CGTGGACGCGAGTCGTGGCGACATCGGCGGCGGCTCCTGTGTGCGGTTGCGAGGAGCGACCGAGGCTACGGAGGCCGGCGGCGCGAGTCAGACATGCTTGCCGGAAGGACACCGAGGAGCTCTCGAAGAAGCAGTACGCCCGCTTCACGCTGACGACCCTCGAGCAGGAGTTCGGCACCGCCGTCCACCCGGCCTTCCTCGACCTGACGCAACGCGTCGGCTGCTGCTTCGGACAGTGCGATGACGGAGGCGGTGGCCGCGACTGATCGGCCCGCTCCTGTGCCGGTTCGCCTTCGACGAGCCGCACGCGCTGGTGGATCTCGACGCTCTTCGGAGAGCTCTCACGCGCCGCACGCCGGTCAGCGCGGCGCCGACGCGTCGGGTGCGGCTGCCGCCCAGTACCTCGTAGGCGCCCTGATCGCCCCCAGGGTCGAAGTCGAAGAGCCAGATCTCGAAGCCAACTTCGACACCGAGTTGCTGGCCGCCGCAGGTCTACTGAACTAGCCGCCAAACGATTCTCCGCGCCAGTCGGCTGGGCTGTCACCAGTGACGTTGGCGTACGTCCTCCTCTTTGTTCGTAGAAGCGTCGTTGTCTCGTTCCATCACCAATCTGCAGAGCGGCCCCAGGTCTTGACCCCGATCGATCCCAAGTCTCCGCCACCATCGTCGCCACCACCTTCGCCTCCTCACGATGACGGCGCGGTCGATCGCGCCGTTCTCGAGTTCATCCGTCTGGTCGACGAGGGGCGGCCGGTGGTCCTCGCCACCTTCCTGCTCCGTCAGGCGGCCGAGCTGCGCGCCGCGATCCGCAGCGGCTGCGAGGACTACTTGAGTGTCCAGCAGCTCGTGCGCGGAATGAAGGAAGACGAGTCGTTGCTCCAGGCCGACCTGGAGCCGCCACTGCCCGACCCGCTGGTCGGGACGCGGCTTGGTGGCTTCGAAATCGTGCGCCGGATCGGCGAGGGGGGCATGGGGATCGTCTACCTCGCGACCCAGACGACGCTCGATCGCGAGGTGGCGATCAAGGTGCTGCCGGCGCCGTCGGCGGCCAAGCAGGGGCGGGTCAAGCGGTTCGAGCGCGAGGCACGGGCGCCCGCGCAGCTCGATCACCCCGGCATCGTGAAGATCCTCGAGAGCCATCAGGACACCGAGCCGCGCTGGTACGCGATGGAGTACGTCGCGGGCCGCAGCTTGCACGAGATGCTGCAGGAGCTGCGGCGCGCGCCGAGCGATTCGGCCACCGGCCTGCCGGTCATCGGCAAGGGGTGGATCACGCGGGCGGCGGCGCTGTTGGCCGCGGTCGCCGATGCCGTCGACCACGCGCACGTGCGCGGCGTGATCCATCGCGACATCAAGCCGCACAACATCCTGGTCGACCACGGCGGGATGCCGCGGCTGCTCGACTTCGGGCTGGCGCTCGACAACAGCGACATGCAGATCACGCTCGACGGCGACCTGGTCGGGACGCCGCACTACATGAGCCCCGAGCAGGCGCGCGGCGATCGCGGCCAGATCGGCCGGCCGGCCGACCTCTACTCGCTCGGGGTCGTCCTCT
Source organism: uncultured Phycisphaerales bacterium (assembly GCA_964426265.1). Lineage (GTDB taxonomy): Bacteria > Planctomycetota > B15-G4 > B15-G4 > SIAN01 > SIAN01. The sequence continues at coordinate 1,556 of CAYRQC010000589.1, forward strand.
ACGAGATGCTCACGCTGCGCCGTCCGATCGATGCGCCGTCGCGCGAGAAGCTGCTCCACTCGATCCTCACGGCCGCCCCGACGCCGCTGCGACGGATCAACCCGCGAGTGCCGCAAGATCTCGAGACGATCTGCCTGAAGGCGCTCGAGAAGAACCCGGTGCATCGCTACGCGACCGCGGCCGACTTCGCCCGCGACCTGCGCCACTTCCTGAACCACGAGGCGATCGAGGCGCGGCCACCGCCGTTGCTGCGCAAGCTCGCGCTGCGGGTCCGCCAGCATCGGGAGCTGGTGATCGGGTTCCTGGTCGGGGCGGTACTGCTGGCGACGGCGGCGTTCGGGTGGACCCATCATCTGGAGAACCTCGCGGCGCCGAAGCTCACGGTGACGGGAGCCGACGCCGATGGCGGCGCGCTGGTCTCGCTCCGCCGCGTCGACGAAGTGACCGGGAGAACCGGCCCCAAGGAGCCGATCGGGACGCTGCCGATCCGCGACTACACGATCGCGCCCGGCGTCTGGCGGATCGTCGTCGAGCGTCCCGGTGTCGGCTTTGCCGAGATGACCCGCGCGATCAGCAGCAGCAGTGGCGCCGTCGCCGTGCGCGCCTGGATCCGTCCGACGGACCCGTTGCACGAGAAGATGCGCCGCATCCACGCCGGACCTTTCAAGTACGGCTCGCCCAAGAATGTCGACGCCTTCCTGCACGATGAAGCGCGCGAGGAGGAGACCTTCTGGATCGATCCATGTGAGGTGTCGTGTGCCGACTTCCAGGAGTTCCTGGTCGCCATGGAGCATGCCGGGCTGCCGCACGCGGATCCGCGCTCGTGGAAAGCGGACTACAAACCCGAGTGGGCGTCGCTTCCCGTGGTGGGCCTCACGTTCGACGAGGCGCTCGCCTACGCCGAGTGGTCGGGCAAGCGGTTGCCGACGATGTGGGAGTGGGAGAAGGCGGCGCGCGGTACCGACGGGAGGATCTATCCGTGGGGCGACGATCCGGAGCCGCTCGCGAAGCTCTTCCCCCCGCGTTCGGAGCCTCCGAAGGTGAAACCGAACGACAGCGTCGACCTGATGGCGGCGCTCTACGCGTATGACTATCAGTGGCTGCAGCCGGTGGACGTCTGCGACGCGATCGCGATCGGACCCAACGGCCTGCTTCACGCACTGGGCAACGCGCAAGAGTGGACGGAGAGCGTCGGCCTCGAGGTCGTGAAGGGATCGCCGCAGGGCGTCTACAACCAGCGCTACGGAAAGGGGGGGACCAACAGCATGCTGAGGACGTGGAAAAACGTGTTCGGTCTCACCCTGGTCGCGCCGTTGACTACATCAGATCCAGTGATGGAGACCGGGGTACGCTGCGCGAAGAGCGATACCCCTTGACCTTGGTCGCAAACAAGAATCGTGGAGCACGCGAATGGCTGCCCTGACGCTGCAGATGCGGATGAGCTTCGCCCTCAACATCCAGGTGGCGACCGGAACGCCGACCTACATCACGATGTCGGATGTCCAGAAGCATGCGGCGAAGATGGACCTCATGGTGCCGTTCACGACCCCCGTGATGCAGTCGCTGCTGGCGCAGTGGAGCGGACTCCTGATCACCGTCGATGACGCCTGCTGTGAGCTCGATGACGCGTCGCTGCGGACCATCGTGCAGGCGGAGATCGCCAAGGCGCAGTACGTGTTGAAGGGCAACTTCGGTTTCACGCCCAGCCTCGCCGACTCGCACGTGAACGCGATCTGCCTCAAGCTCCCCGACTGCAGCCATCGCTGCGACCGCATGTTCATGCTGAACGAAGGCGGGTCGGCCAAGCACTGGGATGCCAAGAGCGCGAACGGCGTGACCGCCGACATCGTGGTGATGACCGAGTGGGTCACGCCGCCGGGCAGCAGCACCACCCTGGCCGCTCGCACCGGCACGACCTTGGGGACGGGCCACAAGCACTGAGATCACGCTTCCGACGTACCGATCCGGGGATCCTACGCCGACGTTTTCCGCACACCGCCCCTTGAATCACGCCAAGCGTGATTCACGCCTCATAGTCGAACGCGATCACGCCGCGGACGCCGCCGTCGAGGATTTCGAGCACGGCCGCTTTCACCTTCTCGTGCTCGGGATGGGTGAGGTAGGCGTCGCGCGCCTTGGCGCTCTCGAGCGTCATGCAGAAGCCATGCGTGAAGCCGCTGTTCAGCCCCTCGGGTGAAGCGTACGGGCCCCACGAGTACGACCTGATCCCGGCGATCATCTCCCGGAGCGCGCCGACCTTCTCCATCACCTGTGCGACCTTCGCCTTCCGCAGGCCCTTCTTCACCTTGAACAGCACCATGTGGACGATCATCGACGACTCCTCGTGGGTGGATGGTTGAGGATCACTGGGTGGAGCTCGTGCCGACGGCCGGCAGCGGCGTCGGATCGAGCTCGAGCGCGAGATTGCGGAAGCGGACTTCGGTGGCGCCGCCGGAGTGGACTTGCAGCGCGAGCTGGCCGCGCGCGCTGCCTTGCGGGTCGTCCAGGTCGGTGGTGACGTGACCATTCAGCGCGGTGCGAATCCGGCTGCCGGTGCAGACGATCTCGTAGCGGTTCCAGCCGTCGCGTTCGAGGAACGGCTCCCCCGACACCTTGGAGAGCAGTCCGCGGCCGTTCTCCTCGTAGAGCTTGCCCCACCAGCCGGGGCCGACGTCGGCCTGATAGCCCTTCATCTCGAAGCGCAGCGGATCATCGCTGTGCCGCTCGCTGCGGAACTGGATGCCACTGTTGCCGGCGTCGCCGACGAGTCGGACCTCGAGCGTCAGCCGGAAGTCGGCGAGCAGCAGCTCGGAGAGCAGGAAGGCGTTCTGCGGGATCCCCTCCGCCGTCCGTCCGACGATCGCTCCGCCATCGACGCTGAAGAGCGCCGGATCGCCGATCCAGAACGCGAGGTCCTTGCCATTGAAGAGATCAGGCGCGGTCGCCGCGGTGGCGAGCACCGGGACCTGGGCCGGCGATTGCAGGTAGGCGAAGAGATCGCGGATCTCCGCCGGCTTCAGCAGGTCGAGCTGCCCCTCGGGCATCAGTGAGACGCTGCTCAGCTTGGCGGAGGCGACGTCGGCCCGCGCGAGCGTGACTGTCTCGTTCTCGGTCGCGACGCTGAGGGCGCTCTCGTTCTCACGGACCAAGAGGCCGCTCACGATGCGACCATCTTTCATGATCACGTTGGTGACCTGGTAGTCCTTGCCGATGGTGGCGTTGGGGTCGACCGAGTTGGTGAGCAGGTAGTCGAGATCGGAGCGGTTGGCGCCGGTGAGGTCGGGGGCCAGCTTGCCGCCGGCGCCGAAGAGGGTGTGGCACTTCATGCAGGTCGCGACGAAGAGCGCGCGGCCGTGCGTCTTGTCGGCATTGGCGAGCGTGTCGAAGGGCAGCGCCGCTTTCAGCTCGGCGATGCGCTTCTTCTTCTCCTCCGGCGTGTCGCGCAGCAGCCCGAAGTGCTGCTTCACCAGCGCGTCGACCTCGGGATCGGCGAGCTCGCGGAGGCGGCGCAGGACGGTCGCGGGCAGCTCGCCGCGCGCCACGGTGCCGGCGCCGACGGCGACCAGCAGCTCCTTCGCGAACGAGGCGCGGCTCACCAGCGTCGTCAGCGCGTCGCGCCGCTCGTCCGGAGTGAAGAGCGCGTAGCGGGCGAGGATCGCCTTCGCTGTCGATGGGCTGTCGAAAGCAGCGAGCGCGCGCAGTGCCGCGGCACGCACGTCGCCGTCGTCGAGCACCCCTTGCAGCACGCGGGTCGCGTCCGCGTCCTTCAGTTGGACGAGCGCGTCGATCGCCTGCCGGCGCCAGGCGGGATCGGCGCCGCGGTTCGCCGCCGCGGCGCGCATCTGCGGCAGCGCCGAGCGGTCGCCGAAGTCGATCGCCACCGCGAGAGCCGGCCGCTCGGTGTGAGGGTTGGTGGTGAGCTCGGCGTAGACGGCCGGCCAGCCCACCGGTGTCGCGAGCCCGCGTTGCTCACGCAGGGCGCCGTGCATCTCGTCCAGCATCGTGGCGGCGACCCCGACGTCGTGGAGCTGGCCGAGCGCCGCGACCAGCGCGTCATGGCATTTCGGGTCGGCCGCCGCTCGCCGGACGACGAGCGCGTGGAGCTGGCGCAACTGGATCGCCGGGATCATCGCGAGCGCACGTCCCGGGTCGGCGCCGACCAGCGGCTCGAGCGCGTACCACTCGAGCGCCGGCAAGTTCGGGTCGCCGGCGTCTTCCTGGTGGGCGAGCAGCGCCGCGACGATCTCCCAGCGATCGGCGAGCGGCAAGCGCTGGAGCACGGACGCGATCTCGCGCCGCACGACGGCGGACGGGTCGCTCATCGCGAGACGCAGCAGATCGGCGCGTACGATCGGCGACACCGCGCCGCGCTCGCCGAGCAGCCGCACCGCCCAGCCGCGCACATGCTCATCGCTGTCCTGGGATAGCCGTCCGCGCGCCAGCTCCTCCGTGAGCTTGCCACACACATGCAACAGCCACAGGAACCGCAGCCGGCGCGTCGCGTCGGGATGTTGCACCATCAACCCCGCGCACGTCCGGGTCAGGTCGGCATCGAGCCCCCGTTGTTGCAGCTCGACCCGCGTGCGCCGCACCCACCATTCGTTCGCGGAGAGCTGCTGACGCAAGAGCGCCACGTTGCTCATCGCCGGGACGTTTGCCGGCAGCCGCTCCGGCTCGCCGTAGGAGACGCGATAGAGCCGGCCATTGCTGCGATTCCAGATCTCGTCGTTGCCGGTGTGGCACGCCTGCGCGTCGTACCAGTCGATGAAGTAGACCGAGCCATCCGGCGCAAGCCGGCTGCTGATGTGGCGGAACCACCGGTCGTTCGCGAGCAGGAAGTCCGGCGCGTGGTGGCCGACGTAACCCGACCCGTTCGGCTCCATCACGTCGCGGTTCACGCGATTGCCGTGGATATTCCCCATCAGCAGGCCGTTGCGGTATTCCGCGGGGAACTGGTCGGCGAGGTAGATCAGCGCGCCGCAATGGGCGTGGCCGCCGCCGACCTTCGCGCTCTTGCCGATCGCCGCATAGGGATCGCCGCCGGCGTAGTGGTGGTGATCGGCGATGGTGTCGATCTCGAGATAGGTGTAGGGATTGAAATGGCCGCCCGCCTGGCGGATGTAGCGACCGCCCGGAACACAGTGGTAAAGGTGCGGAATGACACAGGCAGTGCAGAACGCCTCGCCCTGGTCGTTCCAATCGACGCCCCACGGATTGCTGGTGCCGGCGCAGAAGATCTCGAACTCGCGGCGTTGCGGTTGGTAGCGCCAGATTCCTGCGTTGAGCGGCACGCGCTCGGCGTCGGGAGTGCCCGGCTTGCCGACGCGCGCGTGAGTGAAGACCCCGTGGCAGCCGTAGAGCCAGCCGTCCGGGCCCCAGATGAAGGCATTCAGCGTCTCGTGAGTGTCCTCGTAGCCCCACCCGTCGAGCAACACCTCCGGCGCGCCGTCGGGCTTCAGGTCATCGTCACGGTCGGCAATGAAGAGGAGGTAGGGCGCCGCGCCGACGAAGACGCCACCGAAGCCGATCTCGAGCCCACTCACCAGGTTCAGCTTCTCGGCGAAGACCGTTCGTGTCTCGAACTTGCCGTCGCTGTCGCGATCCTCGAAGACGACGATCGAGTCGCGGCCGTCGCCTTCCGCGCGCCGATGCGGATAGCTGAACGCCTCGGCCACCCAGAGCCGGCCCTTGGCGTCGATCGCGAGCGCGATCGGTTGCTGCAGGTCGGGCTCGGCGGCGATCACGTCGACGTGGAATCCCGGCGGCACGGTCATGGCGCGGGCGGCATCAGCGGGCGAGAGCCCCGCGGCGAGCGGTGGGTCGGGCTCCAGGATCTCCGGCACACCGGCCGGCCGCGGCGTTGCGGGTTCGACGTCGTGCACGCGGAAGTCGTCGAAGTTCAGGTGACCCCAGTGGCCTTGCTTCTGATCGACGAGGCGGATGCGGATCGCGCGGCCGAGCTCTGCGGAGAGGTCGACGGCCACTGGTTGCAGCGTCTCGAAGAGCGCGCCGACGCAGTGATAGAAGGGCTTTTGCTCGACATCGAGCAGCAGCTCGACGACCGTCGTCTCCCAGCCGCCGCCGCCAACCAGGAAGCTCGCCCACGGCTTCGTCACGACGAACGGCGCGGAGAGCAGCGATCCGACGCGATCGTCGCCGAAGAGCTCGTAGCCGCCGATCCAGAAGTCGCCTTCGTGGCGGCTCGACTCGCGCTGCCGTTTGGCTGGCGCGTCGCCCCGGATCGGTTGCTGTTCGAACGCGTCGCCCTCGACCGTCCAGTCGGCGAGCGTGCCGGTCTCGAAGTCGAAGTTCAGCGAGTGGCCATCGGCGGCGCGCGGGAGCTCGCCGGTGGCGCGATCAGGGCGCGGGGCGGGGAGTTGGGCCGGGATCTGGGCAGGGAGCTGGCCGTTTTTTTTTACGGGGGTGGGCGGTGATTGGGGCGCGGGTTCGGGTGGTTTGCTCGTTGGAGCCTTCTGCAGGTGGACGAAGGTCCCCTTCTTGTTTCCGACCACGACATCGGTGCGGCCATCGCCGTTGATGTCGCCCGCGTCGACCTGCACGCCGACGCCGCTGTCGTTGTGGATCAGGTGGGGGATGAACGTCGCGCCGCCGTTCTTCCGTTCGAGCTTCCACCAGTAGAGGACGGCCGGATCGCCCGCGCCGGGCGTGCCTTCGGGGCCGTGCGCCCACCACCGTTTGCCGGTGACGAGATCGAGCAATCCATCACCATCGAAGTCGGCGAGATCGACCGCGTGGAGCTCGGAGAAGCAGACGCCGGGTGGGTTGCCGGCGAAGTCGGGGCCGTCCATCAGGCGGTGCTCGACGAAGGTGATCGCGTTGTCTTTCTTGACGTGCTCGAACCACGACAGCCCGTAGCCGTGGCCGTTCAAGCTCGCGATCACGTCGGCGTCGCCGTCGCCATCGACGTCGGTCGCGTACATCTGCGCGCCGCCGTGGCCGGTGGAGAAGGGGAACTCGTGGCGGATCCAGTCGGGATCGCCGGTGAGCGCCGCCGGCTGCTCCCACCAGCCAGTGCGTTCGAGCACGTCGGGCTTGCGATCGCCGTTCACGTCACCGACGCCGAGCCCGTGGGTGAAGCGCTGGAGCTGCAAGTCGGGCGAGAGCGGGTGGAAGGTCCACGGCGTCGCGGGTGCCTTCGGGTCGAACGTCGCGTAGCCGTAGCGGCCGTTGCTGATGCAAACGAGCTCGGGCTGGCCGTCGCCGTTGATATCGGTGAAGGCGGGCGACTCGTTGTCAACGACCGCGAAGACCTCGTGCTCGACCCAGCGCTGCTCGGCACCGCGCGGGTTCTCGGCCCACCACGCGCGCTCGCCGGGAAAGCCGATGAAGAAGAGGTCGAGCCAGCCGTCGCGGTCGAAGTCGTACGGGAACGCGAAGAAATTCTTCGAGTAGTGGAGCGGGTCGAAGGCGACCGGCTCGGCCAGCTCATGGCGCTGCGAGAAGTCGGGCCCCGCGTACCAGTAGGGGCCCGAGACGACGTCCCCCTTGCCGTCGCGGTTGAAGTCACCGAATGTGGCGCCCTCGCAGTAGAAGAGGTCGGAGAGGTGCAGGGTCTCGAAGCGAAGCGGGGGTGGATCCTGGGCGGCGGCCTGCGAAGTGAAGGACGCGGTGGCCGCTGCAACCGCGACGATGGTGGCGAGTAGTGGAATGCGCATGGCTTCTTCCCCGGAGGAGCGACGAGACCAAGGGCGCCATCTTGCCCTGCGTGACGGCGGTTCCAACCGGTCGGCCCGGTGCTTGCTCTCTGGCGTAAGCTCGCCCCGCCTCGATCCGCCTCGGAGTACCTCGTCGTGAAGCTGAATCTGCAACTCCCGAAGCTGCTCGTGATCGTGCTCGCCGCCGGCGTGCTCGGTGGAGCGCGCTGCCATGCGTTCCGCGACTGCTGCGATGACGATGACCGGTCGAACGACGATGACGACAGCTGTGACTGCAACGACGATGACGATGACGGCTTCTTCTCGTCGACCGCGGTCCCGACGGCGGGCGGCGAGGCGGGCCGGGAGGCGATCGACTGGAAGCTGCACGAGTACCAGTTGCTGGTCGGGACGGAGCCGGGTGCGCCCGCGGTCGCCGGGTTGATCGACATCCGCGGCTTTTCGTTGAGTCGCCAGCTCGGTCCGGGGGTCTTTGGCAATGCCGAGATCCAGCTCTTCACCGGCAACGTGCTGCACGGGAACCAGGAGCTCTTCGCGCTGCCAGCGGAGGCGGGGCGGCTCCGGTTCGACGCCATCGATCACCAGGAGCACTTCATCCTGGTGAGCTACGTGCAGGAGCGCGTCAGCGCCGAGGAGATCGCGACGCTGGTTCCCGACGCGACGCTGACATTCGTGCTCGATCTCCATGGACGGCTGATCGAGATCCAGAATCGGACGCGGCTCGACGTGCGCTGAGAGCGTGAGAGAGCGGCCCATGCGTTGGCGCGAGCGGCTCTTCGAGCCGGTCGCGGCTCATTCGCTCGCATTCTTCCGGATCGCGTTCGGCGCGCTCCTGTTGTGGGAGATCGGGCGTTTCTTCGAGAGTGGCTGGATCGACACCGACTACGTCGCGCCGCGCTTCCACTTCAAGTACTTCGGCTTCGGGTGGGTGGAGGCGCTGCCGCAACCGTGGCTCTCCGCGCTGGTCGGCGGGCTTGGCGTGTTGTGCGGGCTCATCGTGCTCGGCTGGTGGACGCGTGTCGCGGCGGGGCTCTTCTTCGTCGGGTTCGGCTATCTCTTCACGCTCGAGGCAGCGCGCTACCTGAATCACTTCTATCTGGTGCTGCTGCTCGCGCTGCTGTTGACGTGGGTGCCGACCGATGGTGTCTGGTCACTGCGTGCCGCGCGGCATGGCGAGCGGTCGGCGCCGCGCTGGGGGCGGCTCCTGTTCTGTGTGCAGCTCGCGATGGTCTATGGATTCGCGGCGCTCGCGAAGGTGAACGGCGACTGGCTGCACGGTGAGCCACTGCGGATCTGGCTGAAGGGGCGCGCCGATCTGCCGTGGGTCGGGCCGCTGCTCGCGCACGCGTGGGCGCCGTGGGTGATGAGCTACGCCGGGTTGCTGCTGGACTTGCTCGTGGTCCCGCTGCTGGTGTGGCGGCGGACGCGGCCATGGATGTTCGTCGCGATCACCACGTTCCATGTTGCGAACATGTTCCTGTTCGACATTGGCATCTTTCCGTGGCTCGCGATTGCAGCGACGACGCTCTTCTTCGCGCCCGATTGGCCGCGGCGGCTGGTGGCGAGAGTCGTACCGCTTGCACGAATCGGCCGGCCCCGCGCGTCGTTGATTCTGGACGTGACGGCGGTGGTGGACGCGGCGCGGGCGCCGGGCGCAGCGCCGGTGTCGCACGCGGTGCAGGAACCGGACACGGACACGGCGCTGGCGCCAACCCCCGATCTGGTGCCGAAATCGGCCGTTCCGGGCCATTGCATGAAGTGGAACGGTGGGTCGCGGTGCGCGACGCTCACTCTCCTCGCCGCCTGGCTCGCGGTGCAGTTGCTGCTCCCGCTCCGTCACGTGCTCTATCCCGGGCCCGTGAGCTGGACCGAAGAGGGGCACCTCTTCAGTTGGCACATGAAGCTGCGCAGCAAGGTGGCGAGCGCCCATTTCGTCGTGACCGATCCGGCAACCGCGGAGCGCCGCCTGGTCGATCCGCGCGAGGAGCTCTCCGAGTGGCAAGCGCGCAAGATGGCCGGTCGCCCCGAGCTGATCCTCCAGTACGCCCACCATCTCGCCGAGCGCCTGGCCGTCGTCGATCCGGTCTCCGGTGTGCACCGCCGCCAGCAGGTCCGCGCGATCGTCGACTGTTCGCTGAACGGCCGCGATCCACAGCCGCTGGTCGATCCCGACGTCGATCTCGCCGCGATCGAGAGCTCCCTCGCGCCCGCGACGTGGATCGTCCCCTTGCACGAACGGCTGCCCCCGGTCGGGCGACCGGGAGGAGTCGAGTTCGAGGAGTGAGCCCCGGTCACCGAACAGGCGCGTGAGTGGCACTGCACCATCGGGTGAGCGCGCATGAATGTGAGGAGTTGCGAGCGAGTCATGGGCCGGCGAACCCGATCTCCACTTTCGTCGGATGCATTGCGGTGCTAGTCCGCTGGCGGGACCGGAAGGGGCGGCAGTGTCTTGTAGAACCGATAGCTCGTCATCGTGTAGCCGAGCCGCTGGTAGAACGCGTGCGCCCCGGTGAGCTGTTGGTTGCTGGTGATCTCCACCAGGGCGCAGCCGGCGTCGGCAAGGTGTCGCTCTGCGGCCGCGACCAGCGCTCGACCAAAGCCTCGCCCCCGCATCCGGCTCGTGACCACCAACGCCGTCACGCGCCCGACCGACGTCGGTCGGTGCAGCACCGGGGTCACGTGCACGGTGACGAATCCAACGACCTCCGCGCTCCGCGTCCCCACGAGCACCAGCTCGCCGGCGCAGGCAAGGGCGCCGAGTCGCTGTACCACCACGTCGACCACCGCGGGGAAGCCGAGTTCCTCGAGTAGCCCCGCCAGGGCCGCTGCGTCCCCCGGTCTCGCGACACGAACCTCGAACGAGTCGTCGGCAGTGTTCATCGTTCATCACGAGATCATTGGCGGGTCACGTGATCCTTCAGCTATGGGCCGATGGGAGCCTACCGTTCGACTCTCCTCCGGCGTAGTCGCCGGACCAGGAGGTGCAATGGGATTATCAGGCGGCCGCGTTCCTTCCACGGTCCGGCTTGGTCGTCGTCACCAAGTACGTCGCTCTCCAAGGACCACCCCACCACATTCGCCAACCAAGACTGCGCCGATCGATCGTGTCCTTCCGGCAGCCGTGCGTTCGCCTGGTTTTCTTCGCCCGGGACGCACTGACCGGAATGCCGACGGACGCGAGGGCAGGGATTACGGCGGGTCGACG
>CAYRQC010000590.1:0-5218 GCA_964426265.1 uncultured Phycisphaerales bacterium
CGAAGAGGTCGAGCGAGTAGGTGTACCAGAAGTTGAAGACGCGCTGGAGCGTCGGCAGGTCGACGGCCCCGAGGCTGCGGATCTCTTTGCCTGGATGCTCCTTCATCAGCTCGGCGGTGCGGCGCACGACGCGCATGATCCCGGTCTCGCCGACCGAGAGGTGGTGCGCCTCCTCGGTCAGCATGAAACGACAGGTGCGCGCGAGCGGATCGAAGCCCGACTCGGCGAGCGACGCGAGCTGATACTTGCCGTCGCGGTCGGTGAACATCGTGAACGCGAAGAAGCTCACCCAGTCGTTGCACGGCTGGTTGAAGGCGCCGAGGATGCGCGGCTTGTCGGGATCGCCGGCGCGGCGGCGGAGCAGCTCGTCGGCCTCTTCGCGGCCATCCTTCCCGAAGAAGGCGTGCAGCAGATAGACCATCGCCCAGAGGTGGCGCCCCTCCTCGACGTTCACTTGGAAGAGGTTGCGCATGTCGAGCAAGCTCGGCGCGATCTTCGCGAGCTGCCGCTGCTGTTCCACGCTGGCCGGCTCGGTGTCGGCCTGCGTCACGATGATGCGGCGCAGGATGTTGCGATACTCGCCGGGCACCTCGTTGAAGACTGGCCGGCCGATGTTGTCGCCGAAGTGGATCTTGCGATCAGGCGTCTGCTCGGCGAGGAAGATGCCCCACCGGTACTCGGGCATCTTCACGTAGTCGAAGTGGGCCCAGCCGTCGCTGTCGACCGAGACCGCCGTGCGCAGGAAGACGTCCTTGTCCTGTCCCATCGCCGGCCCCATCTCGCGCCACCAATCGAGATAGGCGGGCTGCCACGCCTCGAGCGCGCGCTGGAGCCGCTTGTCACTGTGCAGGTTGACGTTGTTCGGGATGAGGGAGAAGCGATCGACATCGGACATCGTGGTGGTCTCTCGAGGTCAGTGGCCGGAATCAGGTCCGTCGGTAATCGAACACCGGTCGCTCCGGCCGGCCGTAGAGGCTGAGCGCCCCCTCGTCGCCGGTCGCGTTCGGCCGCGTGAAGATCCAGTTCTGCCACGCGGAGAGGCGGCCGAAGATCTTGGTCTCCATCGACTCGGGCCCGGCGAAGCGCAGGCTCGCCTCCATGCCGGTGAGCGCGTCGGGTGAGAAACCGGCGCGCTCCTCGACGGCCATCCGGATCTCGTCGTCCCAGTCGATCTCGTCGGGCGCGAAGGTGACGAGGCCGAGCTCATCCGCCTGCTCGGCGTCGATCGGCTCGCGGACGGCGAGCGCCTCCTTCACTTTCTGCGGCGCCCCGAGGAAGCGGCACGCGAGTCGCGACAGTCCGTGGCTCATCGGGAAGCGCCCGCCATTCAGCGCGTCGAGCTGCAGGTGCACCGGCCGCTCGGCGTCGTTCAGCATGTAGGAGCGATCGGCGGCGAGCGCCAATTCGAAGAGCGTGCCGGCGAAGCAGCTCCCCGGCTCGATCACGGCGAAGAGACTGCGGCCGGTGAGATCGAGACGGCGCAGCGCGCGGCCGATCAGCAGCAGCGTCTCCGCCACCAGCCAATGACCCGCGTTCGCCGCGAGCATCTCATCGACGGCGAGCACGTTCGACGCGTCGCCTTCGGTCTTCAGGATCACGAGTCCGATCGTGTCGTACGCGAAGCGCAACTGCAGCAACGCGTCATCGAGCTCGCGCGCGAACTCGATCGCCCACGCCTTGCAGCCCTTGGCGAGCAGCCCCGCGGGGCTCTTCGGCTCGTCGCCCTTCGGCGCGTGCACGGTCAGCGTCGCCACGCGCGCCTTGGCGTCGATCTTCACGGTCACGTTGTGATAACGCAGGGTGTCGCCGTCGATGGTCGGCCGGATCGGCTCGAGGGTGATGCCGGGGCCTTCGCGCCTCCCTTTCTCCTTCGGCTGTGCGACGAGCTGCTGCACCCGCTCTTGCACCTTCTGCTCGAAGCGGCTGCGCGAGTGGACGGCGTCGACCAGCCCCGCCTTCAGCGCCTTGTTGCCGCGGAAGCCTTCGGCGATCGTGCAGAAGACGTCGGCGATATCGCGGCGGATCTTGCGCTTGTCGACCAGCCGCGTGAGCCCGCCCGTGCCGGGAAGCACGGCGAGCAGCGGCGTCTCCGGAAAGCTCACCGCCGAGCTGCCGTCGTCGATCAGGTGGATCTCGTCACACGCGATCGCCAGCTCGTAGCCGCCGCCCGATGCCGTGCCGTTCAACGCCGCCAGCGTGTGCACCCCCGACTCGCGCGCCAGCTCCTCGAGGCCGATGCGCGTCTCGTTGGTGTACTTGCAGAAGTTCACCTTGAACGGGTGCGACGAGCTCTGGAGCATGTAGATGTTGGCGCCGGCGCAGAAGACCTTGTCGCGCGTCGACGTGATCACCAGCACGCGCACTTCTGGATGCTCGAAACGCAGCCGCTGGATCGAGTCGGCCAGCTCCATGTCGACGCCGAGGTCGTAGCTGTTGAGCTTCAGCGGATAGCCGGCACGCCACGGCTTCTCTTCCTGGACCTCCATCACGAGGCGCGCCACGGGACCGTCGATGACCAGCTTCCAGTGCAGGTAGGTGGACGGGTGGCGATTGAAGTCGAGCGTTTCCATGGGGCGGGAAAGGTAGCGCGGCGCGCCCCCGACGACAAGCAGTATGTTGCTCACATCGGTTGACCACTTGCGCCAAATAGAGCAGTATATTGCGCATCATGAATCGGATCCCCTCGAAACGATCAACCCCACCCGACGCGACCGAAGATCGACGCGCCTTCCTGCAGCTCACTCGCAGCGTCGGTGGGCGAGTGCGAGCGGCCCGTGCAGCTCGCCGGCAAACGCTCGCCGCATTCGCCACGACGTGCGGCCTCTCGCGGCGCTTTCTCACCGACGTCGAGCACGGCAACGCCAACGTCTCGCTGCTCGGCCTGACGAAGATTGCGACGGCGCTCGGGATGAGCGTCGCCGCATTGGTGGCCGAAACCGACACCGTCGCGACGGCCAGCCAGAGCGCCCACCGCTTCGCCCTCGTCGGCCTGCGCGGCGCCGGAAAATCGACGCTCGGGCGCGCGGTCGCGGAGCGTTGCGGAGTCACTTTCGTGGAGCTCGATCAGCTCGTGGAAGCCGCCGCGGGCATGCCGCTCGCCGATCTTTTCACGCTCCACGGCGAAAGTTACTACCGCCAGCTCGAACGGCAGGCGCTCGAGCGCCTCGTCGACGAGCACTCGTCGCTCGTCGTCGCCACCGGCGGCGGCATCGTCGCGGCCCCCGAAACCTACGAGCTGCTGCGCCGCCGCTTCGTGACGATCTGGCTCAAGTCGCAGCCCGCCGATCACTGGAACCGCGTCGTCGAGCAAGGCGACCAGCGGCCGATGCGCGGGCAGCCCGAGGCGATGGCGCGCTTGCGTGCGATCCTCGCCGAACGCGCCCCGCTCTACGGACTCGCGGACCACGTCATCGACACCAGCGCGCTCGGGATCGAGCCGAGCCTCGCGCGGCTCGAGGCGCTGGTGCGGGAGAAACAATGAGCCGGCGCCAGGCGATCGCGCTCACGCTGATCACGCTGCTGGCGGCATGGCTGCGCGCGTGGCTCGACGGCTCGATCGTGCCGGGACGCACCTTCGCACGTCATGACGAGGGGCACTATGTCGATCTCGCACGCCAATTCCTGAACGGCCACTGGAGCGTCCACTACTTCATCAATCCGTCGCTCTTCGGGTACTTGCTGGCGGGCGTCACCGCGCTGGTCGGCGCGGTGCGAAGCATGCTCGGGTTCGACGAGAGCTTCGCGCTCTTCGTGACGCGCGAGACGCTCGCGCCGTACGCAATCGTGCTGGTCGGCCGACTGCTCTCGATCACGGCGAGTACCCTCTCCGTGCTGGTCGTCGCGCGGATCGGACGGCGCCTCTTCTCGCCGACGGTGGGGCTGCTGGCGGCGCTCGCGCTGGCAGTCGACGGCATCGCCATGTCGCGCGCGGTGCTCTGCGGCAACGAGTCGCTGACGGTGCTGCTCGGGCTGCTCGCGTTCGAGCGACTGCTGGCCTCGATGGAGCGCGACGCGCCGATGCGCACGCGGCTCGTCGCTGGCCTCCTGCTCGGGCTCGCGACGGCGACCAAGTACTCCGCGGGGATCCTGGTCGTGCCATTCCTGCTGGTGCCGCGTCGCGACGCCGTGGCCGCTTTCCGTAGCGGCCGATGGCTCGCGCTACTCCGCGACGTGCTCCCGGCGTTGCTCGCCGCAGGGCTTGGCTTCTTCGCCGGCGCCCCGATGGTCGCGATCCACTTCTCCGACTTCGCACACGATTTCCTGGCGCAAGCGGGCTTCCTGCACGGCGGCTATCGCCGCGAGGACCGCGAGGCTGGCGAGCTCGGCTACCTCTTCTACGCGCGGACGTTCGCGGCTTCCCATCAGGGGTGGTTTTTCGCGATCGCGTGCGGGCTCGGTGTGCTGGCGTCGATCGGGCGCGCGATCCGGACGCGCGAGCGGAGCCTCTTGCTCCTGATCGCTGCCTCGCTACCGCTCTATCTCTTCCTCGGCAGCGGGGTGTTCCATCGCGACCGCTTCCTGCTGCCCGCAGTCCCGTTCCTGCTGCTGCACGGTGCGTGGATCGTGGAGCGAGCGACCCACTTCGTCACGTCGCGGCTGGTCGCGTCGCGGTGGCTCGCTCCGGTGCTCGCGTTCACCGTGGTCGCCGCTACGGCGGCACCGTCGGCCATTGCGAGCCACCAACTGCTCGCGCGACAGAACGGCTTCCCAGACCCGATGAGCCAACTCCTCGTCGATCTGCGCAGCTCGCTGCAGCCCGGGGACCGGGTGATCGAGTTCCCGGTTCCGCTCGCGAACCGGCTGCTGCTGGAGCAAGACCCGTGGCGGCCGCTCGGCATCGCAGCGCCGCGTCCCGATCTGGTCGAGGTCGCGCGCCGGATGGTGCACGACGGAATCGCGCTCGATCCGCCGAGCATGCTGCTGCAACCGCTGCTCGCCCGCGCCGAGAGCCTGGCGGCGTTGCAGCAGGCGCTACGCAACGAAGGCGCAAATCTGCTGCTCGTGGTCGCCGCGACCAGCCAGATCGAGCGCCCCGAGAAGCTCGTGCGCGGCGACCGCGACGTCGGCAGCGACACCGCGCCGCCGACATGGTGGAACGAGTTCTTCGAGTGGTTGAAGACGCTGCCACGTCGCACCGTCGCGTTCACCAGCGACGGCACGATCACGGCAGCGCTGATCGAGCTGCCGCACAAGTAGCTCGAGCGAGACGCCGCGCGAC
>CAYRQC010000591.1:0-3140 GCA_964426265.1 uncultured Phycisphaerales bacterium
AGCGGTCGATCTCGAGCGCGTCCACGGCCGCGCGCGCGGCCGTGCGCTCCTCCGCGGTCGGCGCGAGGGCGATTCGCTGGCAATGACGCGACGTCGCCGACAGCAGCGCGCCGAACCGCTCCTCCGGCGGGCCGGCGCTGATCTCGCGTCGCGCCTGTTCGAGCCACGACTGCGCCGGCGGGGCGAGCCGGGTCTCTACGGCCGATCGAAGGAGAGTTGCAATCGTCACTGGACTCTTCGCGACGCCTTTCGGGTCTCGCGGGGCCGTGGGTGGGGAATGGGAGTGGCGGATTATGGCGACCGCTGGCGAATCCGCGCGGCGTGGGTACTTCATGGCGGAGATCGGTGCGATGGCTGCCATGAATCCCTCATCTTCGTCCGCTCCACGCTCCGGCACTCTTCCGGCCGCTACGGTCGGCAGCGACCCGGCCGCGCTGCTCGAACGCCATCGTTCGCAGCTCTCGCGCCTGGTGCGCCGACTCGCCGATCCGGCCGATCGTGACGACGTCGTGCAGGACGTCGCGCTCGCGGCGCTCGAACGACCGCCGCGCGCCTCGATGGCCATGCCGGCGTGGCTCGCGGCCACGGTGCGCAACGTCGTGGCGAAACGGCTCCGCTCGCTGACCCGCCGGCGCGCGCGCGAGCAGCAGAGCGCCGTGCCGGAGCGGTTGCCGTCGACCGCGGAGCTCTGTGCGCGCGTCGAGCTCGAGGAGTTCCTGCTGCGCGCCGTCCGCGAGCTGGCCGATCCCGAGCGCGCCGTGGTCCTGCTGCGCTTCTTCGAAGGCAAGAGCGCAGTCGAGATCGCGCGCGCCCTCGGGCTCGGCGAAAGCACGGTGCGGGCGCGGCTGCAACGGGCGCTCGAGCGGCTGCGCGGCCGGCTCGACTCCCAGATGGGCGGAACGCGGCATGGATGGATCGCGCTGCTCGCGCCGTGGTCGCTGCCGGGTGCGGCCACGACCGGCGCGGCCGGCGGGCTCGCCGCCGGCACGCTGGTGGGTGTCACGGTTTGGGCGAGCAAGAAGGTGGTTGCGATCGCGGCGTCGCTGCTCGTGACGGTCAGCCTGTTGACGATTGCCGTGGTCGAGCAACGTGCGGCGCGGTCGACGGCCGCCCCATTCACGGTTTCGTCGGCAGCGGAGGGTGCCAACGCGCGTGCCGGCGTCGCGGATGCGCCGTTGCCCGAGCCCGTCTCCGTGGAGCGATCGGCGGCGCGCCCGCCCGCTGAGCTCACCGATGGCGACGGTTCGCCAGCCGGCGGATCGCTCGCAGTGGTTCCGGCGAAGGTGCCGTCGGTTGCGCCGTCGGGCACGCTCGCACTGTCGGCGGTCGACGCGGCGACCGGCGCGCGCCTCACGCGTTACGACGTGCGCGGCCTCCAAGAGGGCGAGCGCTTCATCGCGGAGAACGCCGTCGGCGCCGTTGCGCTGAAGCTCACACCGGGACGCTGGTCGCTGCTCATCCGAGCGGACGGTTACGAGCCGCGCCTCATCGAGGACGTCGTGATCGAGCGCGGCATGACGCGCGACCTGCACGCGATCGCACTCGGCCGCGGGACCGGCGTCATCGAAGGACGCGTGGAGCGGCGGGGATTCGACGCGACCGCCACTGCCACCACGCCTGGTTTCGTCGAGCTGCGCGGCGACGGCCGCAGCCCGTGTCCACTCTGCGCGATGGGCAGCCCCGCCGCGCTGGCGGCACTCGCCTCCAGCGTGACGCTCGACGATCTGAACGAAGCTCCACCGGTCGAGAGCTACACGCCACCGATCACGCGCTGCTGCGGCTGGTTCTGGGATCGTTCGCTGCTGCCGGTCGGCCCGGATGGCACCTTCCGTTTCACCGGCCTTGGTGCCGGCTGCTACTTCGTGCGCGCGCTCGACGATCAGCCGCGGCTCATGCCGACGCAGCGTCTGCTGCTCGCGAGCGGCGAGCGGCGCGTCATCGATCTCGTGCTGGCACCCGAGGCGTCGGTGCAGTTCGAGCTGGTCGATGAGCGCGGCGCGCCATTCGTCGGCTCTTGGAAGGACGACTACGACGAGGAGACCACGCCCATCCACTTCGATCTCGAGTTCGAGCAGACCACCACGACGATCGACGCGGGTGTCGAGCCCGCCGATGTCCGCAGCCGGTTCGGTCCGCCGCCGCGGCTCGGCCAGCCGCTGCCATCCGAGGGCGCCGTGAACTCCGCGAACGGCGACACCGCTGGAACCGCGGCTGCGGCCCCTGCCAGCGCCGACGGGAACGACCGGGCCAGCGCGCGGCGCCACCTCAACGCGCTCCTTGGAGGCCGGATCGACGTGCCGCGCCGTCCGACCGACGAGCTGATGCCGGTCCCGGAGACTCCCGGTTTCGCCGCCGTCGAGATCGGCATCGCGCGGCTCGAGGCGAACTGCTTCCTCATCGTCCGCATGCCCTCCGCCCCGTGCCGTTTCACGATCCGTTGCGCCGACTATCGCAGCGAGCCGATCACTCTCGACCTGGCCGACCCCAACCAGCACTCCGCGCGCGTCGTCCTGCGGCCCGGGCGCTGACCCATCGCGTTCGGGGCGTCCTCGGTTACTTCTGTCTACAGTGGACGGGCTGGGTGGGAGTCGCGGTCATGAGTGTGAAGTTCTTCGCAGTGGCGGCCATCAGCGTGGCAGCGGCGGCAGCCGTCTGCTGGGTCGCGCCAGGAGTGCTCGACGGGCGGCTGCCATGGACACCGCAGCTCACCGCGCCGACGCGGGCGGGCGATGGTGCGCTCGCGGCGATCGCTCCGCTCGACGCGATCCCGGCGAGCGCCGCGGCGCTCCCCGTTCGTGAGGCCGCGGCGCTACCGGACGGCGCCGCCACCGACGGCAACGCGGTGCTCCTCGATTCAGCCGGCCACCCGCTGAAGAAACCGGGCGTCGTCACGTTCCATCTGCTCGACGGCGAAACCCATCTGCCGATCGAGGCGGTCTCCATTCGCTTCGTCGCCGAGCAGCGCTTCGCGCAGTACGACGGCGGCGGCGAGAGTGCGGCCGACCTCACCGCCGGCACTTGGAGCGCGCGTGCCTCGGCCATCGGTTTCGACCCGCGCGACCTCGGCAGCTTCGAGCTCGCCGAGGAGCAGGCGGTCGAGCTCGCGCCGGTGGATCTGTGGCGCGGCGTTGGCTCGATCG
>CAYRQC010000592.1:0-17244 GCA_964426265.1 uncultured Phycisphaerales bacterium
TCGCGGCGACCCAACCGATGGCGCCGGCGGCCTCGGCTGGCGCGCCCTGCTCTTCGCCACTGCTGAGCTGCCGTCGCTCCCCGACGACCTCGTCCTGGCGGCGAGCGACCTCGGCTACCTCGGCCAGCGCGCGCGTCACAAACGGGTGATCGACCTCGCCGCGCTGCACGACACCGACTTCGCGTTGCACGGTTTCTCAGCCGAGCGGCTGCTCGCGCACGACCGGCCCGACCTGATCTACGTGCCCCACCGCTATCTCGCCGAGACCAAGGCAGCGCTCTTCGGCCACCCGCTCTTCCAGCAAGACTACGAGCTCTTCACCCGCGCCAAGGTGCGCTGCAGCGGCGTCGCGCTGCGCCGCTCGAGCCCCCACTACGCCCGCCTGCGCGCGCTCCTCGAGCCGTGGATCATCAAGAAAAGCTGAGGCACGCGCCGGCGCGCGCTCACGCCGCCCTCGTCATTCCTCGGCACTCGCATCCGCACCCAGCCCGACCTTGCGCTTGAACTTGCACTGTTCGACCAGCACGCAGTCGCCATAGCGCGGCGACTTCGCCTGACAGATCTCCTCGCCGTGCTGCGTGAGAAGGAGCTGGAAGGCGAAGAGATCCTCGGGGTCGATCAGCTTCTCGAGCACCTTGCGGGCGGCACTCTCGCTGTGCACGCGGTCGATCACGCCGAGGCGCGTCAGCGTCCGGATCGCGCTCTGGTGGACCAGCATCGTCGCCGTGCCCGCCATGCACTGCATCAACACCTGCACGATGCCCTGGTTCAGCACACCGAGGTTGCCGAGCAGCCGCTGCCGCGTCTCCGGCTGCATCTCCTTGATGAACTCGAGCGCCGTCGCGTTGCGCTCCTTCCAAAGGGCGGCGAGCAGCGCCCGCAGCTTCTCGACCTTGACCTCGAGGTCCTTGTCGCCGAGCTCACTGAGGATGCTCTTCAGCTCCGCCGGCGAGGAGACACGGACCTCGTTCCAGTCGACGAACTCCTTCTGCAGGATGCGCAGCGCACGCTGCGCCTTGCGGTAATCCCACCCTTCGCGCAACAAGAGGAACACCGCGTGGTCGAGCAGCAGCTCTTCCGGCAGGACGATCACCTTGCCGTAGGGCTTCTCGAGTGCACGCAGCACCTCCGAGAGCTTCCCTCTCGTGACCGCCTCGGTCATGGCTGGCTCCCGGTCGGGGTCGCGATCACTTCTTCGCCGCCGGCGCGGCCGCAGCGGCCGCCGGCGCAGTGACGTAGACGCCGTTGCGCTTGAAGAGGTGATGCACCATGCGCGACGGCTTGGCGCCCTTGCTCATCCAGAAGCGGGCGCGCTCGGCGTTCACCGTGACCTTGGTCTTCTTCTGGTCGGTGATGTTGTCGTAGGTGCCGATCTCCTCGATCGACTCGCCGTCGCGCGCGTTGCGCTTGTCCATCACGGCAATGCGCCACGACGGACGGTTCCTGCGGCCAAAACGCTTGAGTCGGATGCAAACTGCCAAGTTGGGTCTCCTGTCGCGCCGCGTCAGCGGCGCTTGCGATTCTTCTTGCGGGCCTCTTTTTCGCGTTTGCGCGCCGCCCGCCGGCGTGCCTCTTCGTCTGGATCCTTCACCACCGTCGTCGTACTGGCGGCGAGCTTCGCGAGCATCTCCTGCTGGGCGCGCGGGCTCTTGCCGGCCATCCCCGGCATGCCCGCCATCCCGCCCATCGCGGCCGCCTCGTCGCCACCACCGCCCCCGAACAGCTTCCCGAGCTTGCTCAACATGCCGCCGCTTTGGAAGCGCTTCATCATGTCGCGCATCTGCGCGTGCTGCTGCAGGAGCTGGTTCACGACCGAAAACTCGGTCCCCGAGCCGCGAGCGACCCGGCGCCGGCGGTTGGCGTCGAGGAGCTCCGGCCGGCGGCGCTCTTGCGGCGTCATCGAGAGGATCGCCGCCTCGATGCGGTCGAGCTCCTTCTCGTGCGCCCCCGTCGCCTCGAACGCCTGGCCGAACTGGCCGGGCAGCATCTTCAAGATGCCCTTGACCGACCCCATCTTCTTGATGGTGCGCAGTTGGCCGAGGAAATCGTCGAGCGTGAACTGCGCCTTGAGCAGCCGCTCGGCCGCCTCTTCCGCCTCGTCGGCGTCGACGACCTCCTGCGCCTTCTCGACCAGGCTGACGACGTCACCCATCCCGAGGATGCGCGACGCCATGCGATCGGCGTGGAACTCGTCGAGATCCTCGGGGCGCTCACCGGTGCCGACATAGGCGATCGGCTTGCCGGTGACCTGCTTCACCGAGATCGCCGCGCCGCCGCGGGTGTCGCCGTCGAGCTTGGTCAAGATCACGGCGTCGAGCCGCAGCTTGCCGTGGAAGTCGCGCGCACTGGTGTAGGCATCCTGGCCCGCCATCGCGTCGCACACCAGGAAGGTGGCATGCGGGTGGGTCAACTGCTCGATGCGCGCCAGCTCGTCCATGAGCGGAGCATCGATGTGCAGGCGCCCCGCGGTGTCGAGCAGGACGACGTCAAACCCCTCTTTGCGGGCGCGCGCGACCGCGTTGGCACAGATCTGCGGCGCGCGCTCCTCGTTGCCGGGCCCCTCTTCCGCGTGGACCGCGATCTCGAGCGCCTTGCCGAGCACCTGGAGCTGCGTGATGGCGGCCGGCCGGCGGGTGTCCGCGGCGACCAGCAACGGCCGCCGCCCCTGGCGCTTGAGCCGGCGCGCGAGCTTGGAAGTCGTGGTCGTCTTGCCCGAGCCTTGCAGCCCCACCATCATCACGACGGCCGGTTGGCCCGCGAGTGCCGGGATCTTCGGCGGATCGCCCGCCATCGCCTCGGTGAGCACGTCGGAGAAGAGCTTGACGATCTGCTCGGCCGGCTTGACGGAGGCGATGACCTCCTGGCCGATCGCGCGCCGGCTGACCTCGTCGACCAACTGACGGGCGACGTCGAAATGGACGTCCGCCTCGAGGAGAGCCTTGCGGATCTCCTCGAGCCCGGCGCGGATGTTCTCTTCGGTGAGGAGGCGGTCCTTCCCCCACTTCGAAAAGACCCGCTGGAGTGCGTTGCTGAGGCTCTCGAACAAAGTGACGTCGATCCGTCCCAAAAAGGGGGCGGAATGGTACCGGGGAAGCCCGCGGGCCGGAAGCGGCCGCGCTAGCCGCCGGCGCCGGCGTGCATCGCGAGCGGCACGGAGTCGACCGCCCGCCGCTCGACCCGAGCGCCAAGCAGCCGCAGCCGCTCGTCGATTCGCTCGTAGCCGCGGTCGATGTGATAGACGCGGTCGACCAGCGTCTCGCCTTCCGCCGCGAGCCCGGCCAGCACCAGCGCCGCCGACCCGCGCAGGTCGGACGCCATGACCGGCGCGCCCGAGAGCTTGCGCACCCCTTCGATGATCGCGGTCGCCCCCTCCTTGCGGATCCGCGCGCCCATCCGGTGCAGCTCGGCGACGTGGATGAAGCGGTCGGGGTAGATCCGCTCGTGGATCATGCTGATGCCGTCGGCCTTGGTGAGTAGCGCCATCATCTGCGCCTGCAGGTCGGTCGGAAAGCCGGGGTGCGGCAAGGTCGCGACGTCGATCGGACGGAAGCGCTCGGGGGCCGCGACCCGCAGCCAGTCGGCACCGAGCTTCACCTCGCAACCGGCGGCCCGGAGCCGCTCGACCAGCGCGAGCAGATGACGCGGCTCACATCCCTTCACGAGGACGTCGCCGCCGGTGATCGCGCCGGCGATGGCGAAGGTGCCCGCCTCGATGCGGTCGGGGATGACGGCGTGATCGACGCCGTGGAGGCGCGCAACGCCGGTGATGCGCAAGCAGTGGCTGCCGATGCCGTCGATCTCTGCGCCCATCTTCACCAGCACGCGGCAGAGGTCGACCACCTCCGGCTCCTGCGCCGCGTTCTCGAGGACGGTCTCGCCTTCCGCGAGCGTCGCCGCCATCACGACATTGGCCGTGCCGAGCACCGTCGAGCCGGCGCTCGAGCCAAGGAAGATGGTGGCGCCGCGCAACGCGGACGCATGTGCTTCGACGTAACCGCCCTCGATGTCGATCGTCGCGCCGAGCGACTCCATGCCGCGCAAGTGCAGGTCGATCGGACGCACGCCAATCACGCAGCCGCCTGGCATCGAGACGCGCGCGCGCTTCCGTTTGGCGAGCAGCGGACCGAGCACGCAGATGCTCGCGCGCATCGTCTTCATCAGCTCGTAGGGCGCGGTGATCGGCTCTTCGTCGACCGAGCAGATCTTCAGGATTCCAAGCCGCTCGTCGTGCAGCACGCGCGCGCCGAGTGACTGGAGCACCTTGATCTGCGAGGCCACGTCGCGCAGTCGCGGCACGCGACGGATCACGACCTCCTCATCGGTGAGGAGTGCGGCCGCCATGATCGGCAGGACCGAGTTCTTGGCGCCGCCGATGGCGACCTCGCCGCAAAGGCGCTGGCCGCCCTCGATGCTGAAACGATCCACCGTTGCCCCCTCCCCGTTGCCCATACGCAACCGCCGGACGTGTTCCGCGTGCTCAGTTCGTCCTGTTCGCCGTCACGCGACCGCCATCGCGTCGAGCGTTCAGGGACGCGCGTGCTGCTCGATCCAATCCCGCCAGAGCTGGATCGTGCGCGCGCGCGTCGCAGGATCGGCGTCGGCCTCGAAGCCGATGTCGATACCGGCGAGGGACATTAACACCTCATCCGCATCGTCGCGCACCATCGGATCTTCGTGGTCGAGCAGCGGCAAGAGCTGCGCCGCGACACTCGCATCCTTGAGCTCACCGACGACGTGCAGGAGCAGCGTCACCACGTCGCTCGGCGCCGTCGCGGCCGCGGTCACCAGCCGTGCCGCGAGCCCGGCTGGCGGATCCGCGGCGAGCAGCGCCGACCAACCGAAGAGCGCCTTGCGCATCCGCGACTGGGCGGCCCAGATCACCACGTTGGCGCGCTCGAGCGTCTTCTGCGCTTCGAGCGCCGCGAGCCGCTCGGCAGCCGCGACGCGATAGCGCTGCACCGGGCTCGCCAGCAGCCCGATCAACCCGGTCACGGTCGCGCTTGGCTCCTGCGCCAGCTCTTCGAGGCTCTTCTTCAGCCAGCTCGCATCCGCCTCGAGCTTGGGCTCGAGATCCTGCCGCGGACCGTAGACGTGGAGCACGTCGCCCACCCGTTCGTACTCGGCGACCTGCGCCAGCCCCGCCTCGATCTGCTCCCCGGCGGCCTCCGGCACCAGCAGCGCCCCGGCCGCCTCGTCCCGCCGGAAGGGGATCTTGCGCTGCTCGAGCCACGGGAGCAGCGCTGCCAACGTGCCCCCGGGCGCGATCACCCGCAGCACCTTGGTCGCCTGCGCCGCCCGCTCCGCCGCGTCGTGCGCGGCGAGGTCGGCGACCAGCGGCTTGCCGCAGTCGCCGCAGCTGGTGACAGTCGCCCTGTACTCCTGCCGGCAGCTCGGACACCAAGGCATCAGGTTCCCTCGCTCGCTTGACTCACTCTAGGTTGCCGTTAGCGTTCCCGGGTTTTCCGCACCGTCCGGAGGACTGCATCGATGCCGGGACTCGACTCCGCCCCGAAGCTCGCCACCCAAGGCCCCAGCACCATCGAGGAGCTCGAGGCGGCTCGCCGTCACGTGCTCGGCGAGAGTGATTTCTACCGTAGCTACGAGACGGCGTTCTACGAGGCTGTCTCCGGCGAGCCGACCGACGACGCGAGCAAGCTGAAGGCAGGGCTCGGCCGTTTCCTGCTCGGCCAGGAGTCGCGCGCGCTCGAGCTGCTGATGGCGCAGAAGGGCGAGCTCGCGGCGTTCGTGCGCGCGAAGATCGCGATTGGCCGCGGCGATTGCCAGAGCGCCTTGAAGGAGATCACGCCGGTCCTCGACAAGAAGCCGGGCTGTCTACCGGCGCGGCTGGTGCGGGCCGATGCGCTCGCGCAGCTCGGTGACAGCGTCGCGCTCGAGAAGGAGTTGAAGGAGATCCAGAAGAGCCACGGCGACAGCGCCGAGGCCTCCTACGTCCAGGGCCTCCTCGAAGAGACCGAGGGCAAGTACGACGAGGCGGTGCGCGCGTGGCAACAGGCGCTCGCCGTCGAGCCGGCCCACCCGGGCGCGCTCTTCCGCCTCGCTTACCACCAGGCGCTGCGCGGCGACACCGAGACCGCGATCGACCTCTACGAGCGGCTCTGCAACCAGAAGCCGGCGCCGCTCGGTGCGCTGCTGAATCTCGGGATCCTGTTCGAGGACGACGAGGACTACCAGCTCGCGCGCAACTGCTTCCAGCGCATCCTCGACTTCGATCCGACCCACCCTCGGGCCCGCATGTTCTTCCACGACGTGAGCGCCAGCTCCTCGCAGTTCTACGACGAGGAGAAGAAGCGCAACGAGGATCGCCACGCGGCGGTACTCGGCATTCCGGTCACCGACTTCGAGCTGTCGGTGCGTTCGCGCAACTGCCTGGCGAACATGAACGTGCGCACGCTCGGCGACCTGATCTCGCTCTCCGAGCCCGAGCTGCTGGCGTTCAAGAACTTCGGCGAGACGTCGCTCACCGAGATCAAGCAGATCCTCGACCAGAAGGGGCTGACGCTCGGCATGCTGCCGACCAAGCTCGACGCCAACATCGGGCTGCGCGCGCTTGAAGGGATCGACCGCACCAACGCGATCCACAAGCCGGTCGCCGATCTCGACCTCTCGGTGCGGTCACGGCGGACGCTCGAGACACTTGGCGTGCGGACCCTTGGCGAACTCTGCAGCATGTCGGAGCCGCAACTGCTCGCTTGCAAGAACTTCGGCCAGACCTCGCTCACGGAGCTCAAGAAGAAGCTCGAGGCGTATGGGCTCGCGCTGAAGACCGAGTGAGCGGCTGAGCCAAGCGCGGAAACCAGTCCAAGTGATCCACGAGTGACCCATCTGCGGGACGGCGGGGCGCTGTGTTCGAGTTCCTGAAGGGCGAGCTGGCGCGCAAGGGCCCGAGCGACGCAGTGGTCGAGGTCCACGGGGTCGGCTACCTGCTCGCAATTTCGCTGCAGTGCTACACCGCGCTGCCGGCAAGCGGACCGGTTCGGCTGCTGGTGCATGTGCACACCACGGATAGCGGCACCCGCCTCTTCGGCTTCCTCGAGGAGAGTGAGCGCGCGCTCTTCCGCCTGCTCCAGAGCGTGCGCGGGATCGGTCCCTCCGTCGCGCTCACCCTGCTGTCGCACGAGCCACCCGAAGCGCTCGCGGGCCGCATCCGCCAGGGCGACGTGAAGGGGCTCACTCGCATCAAGGGGATCGGCACCAAGACGGCGGAACGGTTGGTGCTGGAACTCAAGGACAAGGTCGGCTCGGGCGTGATCACCGGCCTGCCGGCCAGCCATGAAGAGCTGGTCGCCCAGGCGCTACAGAGCCTCGGGCTGGACGCCGCAGAAGCCGCGGCACGCGCGCGCGCCGTCGTGCAGGCCCATCCCGCCGAGACCCGGGTCGAGGCGCTCCTGCGGACGGCGCTCCAGGGCCGGACGGCGGCGCGCTGAACCTGAGCTTGACCGGGCGGCGAGTGACCATCGATCACTCAGCGACGTATCATCCGGCGGCTTCCCCGGTGCAACCGAGGGGGAACGGCGTGGTGATCTCGGAGGAGCGGATGGCGCAGCAGTTGAAACCAGTGCGCGGGCAAGCTCGGCTGCTGCGGAGCTGGCTCGTGGTCGGAGCGAGCTTGGGTGCGAGCGCCGGCGCAACCGCCACCGCACAGCAGCCGGCCCATGACCCGGCCCAGAAACCGCCGGCCCCCGCCGCACCCGCGCCGCCCCGCGATGAGACCGGCCCGCGCGGCTTTCTACCGATCGCCGAGGCAGAGTCGGCGCGCGCCTCGAAGGCGATGCGCGAGAAGATCCTCGGCCTGCTCCGCAGCTTCGCCCAGAACCATGACAATGCACCCGACAAAGGGATCGGCTTCCTCGTCAACATCGTCCAGCTCGGCGCCGATGCAGTGCCGCTGCTCTTCGAGGTGTTCGGCGAGGTCGACCATGGCACCTTCGACGCCGCCTACGCCAGTGCGGCCGCCCGCGTGCTGGTCGGGATCTTCGATCGCACCAATCGCGCTCCGATCCTGAAGGGGCTCGCCGACGTGGTCCGCACCGGCGGGCCGGCGGTGAAGGCAGGCGTGCTCGACGGACTGGAGCTGCTCGACCACGCGATGGTGGTCGAGATCGCCGAGCCGCTCGTGGAGTCGGGCGAGCCGTCGTTGCGCGCCCATGCGGCGCTGGTGCTCGGCCGCCAGAAGAGCAACGCCGAAGCGGTGGGCAACCTGCTGCGGCCGCTGCTCCAACAGCAAGGGGCACCGTTGCCCGAGCTGATCCAGGCGCTTCGCCAGCTCGGCGATCGACCGACGCTCGAGACGGTGCACGGGTTCCTCGCCTCCAAGAGCGAGGATCCGTTGCTGCTCCTCGAATGCGTCCGCTACGCGAGTGACATCGGCGGGCGCACCTCGATCCCGCCGCTGCGAAGTCTGCTGTTGCGCCTGCCTTCGACGCTGCCCGAGCCGCTGCTCCGACAGGCGATCAACGCCGTCCAGGCGATCGGGCTGCGCGAGTCGGACTCGAAGTCCGGTTGCCAGGAGCTGCTGCTCGAAACCCACAAGAAGCTCCACGACTCACGACCGCCCGTCGCCGACCACGCGCGCTGGCAGCTCGGGCCGTTCGGGAACGAGGAGGCGTTGACCTCACTCGAGGACGAGATCGAGAAGGTGATCACGATCAACAAGACGCTGAAGCAGTCGAACCTCAGCCGCTACATCGAGCTGTCCACCGACCGCCTGCACTTCCTCGCGTGGAGCCGCGCCCTCGATGCGCTGAAGAAGGCGGAGGCCGCCGACACCCGGAAGCTGCAGACCTCCGACATCGAGGGATTCCGGGGCGTCGCCTACTGCGGCCAGGATCGCCTGTCGCAAGCAGAGAACAGCCTGCGCGACGTCCATCCCGCCACGCGTTTGGAGCTGCTCAAGCGCTACCCGGTGCTCGAGAAGATGGCCAAGGATCCGAAGTACCGCTACCTCTTCCCGACTGAAGGGAAGTGAGGCGGCGCGCCGTGAGCTGGCGCGTCCACGACGTCACCGCGGCGCCACGACTGGAAGAGGCGTGCTGGGCGCGGCGCCACGGTCGCACCGGAGGTCCGCCCCTTGCATCGACCGGTTCGCGGCTCCCCTCCTTTCGTGACTCCCTCCGTCCTGGATCGAACCCGTGACCACATCGATGCTCGAGATTGACCGTCTCGTTGCGGGGCTCGGCGCGGCGCCGGTGCTGCGGGAGGTGTCGCTCGCCCTCGCGCACGGAGAGCGCGCCGCACTGCTGGGCGCGAGTGGCTCGGGGAAGTCGACGCTGCTGCGTTGCATCGCGGGACTCGCGTCGCCGCGCGCGGGCACGATCCGAGTCGGCGGGCAGATCGTCGCCGATCGCGACCATGACCTCGCTCCGGCGCGCCGCGGGGTGGCGATGGTCTTCCAGAGCTATGCACTCTGGCCCCACCTGACGGCGCGCCAACACGTGCGGATCGTCGCGCGCGACCCGGCAACCGCCGACGGTTGGCTGGCGCGGACGCACATCGCGGCGCTCCACGATCGGCTGCCCGGCCAGCTCTCGGGCGGGGAGCAGGCGCGCCTCGCACTCGCGCGCGCGTTCGCGAGTGGCGCGAAGCTGCTGCTGCTCGACGAGCCGTTGCGCAACCTCGACCCGCCGCTCGCCGCCGAGCTGCGCGCCGAGATCGTGACGTGGATCGCCGAGGCGGGGCAGACGGCGCTGCTGGTCACCCACGACCCGGCCGAGGCGGCGGAGCTCACCACGATCGCCCAC
Organism: uncultured Phycisphaerales bacterium; assembly: GCA_964426265.1. Taxonomy (GTDB): domain Bacteria; phylum Planctomycetota; class B15-G4; order B15-G4; family SIAN01; genus SIAN01. The sequence continues at coordinate 9,759 of CAYRQC010000592.1, forward strand.
GTGCTCGACGGCGGGAGAATCGCCGCGTCGGGCGCGATTGACGAGCTGATCGCCGTGCCACCCAATGACGCGGTGGCGCGGCTGCTCGGACGGCGGCCGGTGCGCACCGCGGAGGTCGCTCGATGAGGCGCAAACGCATCCTCGCGGGCGGGCTGTTGCTGCTGTCGTTTGGCGCGGCGCTGCTGCTGATCGACGACGCACGTCCTCCGCTCGCCACCGCCGCGGGTGGCGCACTCGACCTCACGACCTCGGATACCTGCAAGGGCTGCCACGCCGAGGTCTGGGCGGAGTGGAAGACGTCGCTGCACGAGCAGTCGTACACCGACCCGATGGTGCTGGCGACCGGCCAGAGCAACAACTTCCGCAACGAGAACTGCATCCCGTGTCACGCCCCCTCGCCGGTCTTCGAGACCGGGCTTGGCAAGGTGCGCGTGGTGGAGCGCGTGAGCCAACGCGAGCTCGGCGTCGACTGCCTCACCTGCCATCGCGCGCACGACACGATCATCGGACCGGCCACGGCCGCCGCCGGCGCCGCGAAGGCCGCCTGCCAGCCGATTGGCCACACCGAGCTCGCTTCGCCCGCGCTCTGCGCGCCATGCCACAACCAGCACAACACCGTCGACGAATGGGAGGCGAGCAGCTACCCGAAGGCGGGCATCACCTGCCTCGATTGTCATATGCAGCCGGTGACGAGGCGGCGCGCCGACGGCTCGAGCGGCGTCGGCCGATCGCACCGTTTTCCCGGCGGACACGATCTGGAGATGCTCGGCAAGGCGTTCACCCTGGTGACCGCGGTGACCGTGGACGACGCTGGAAAGAAACGACTGGTCGTCAGCGTCACCAACACGGGCACCGGCCACAACTTTCCGGCCGACGCACGCCATCGAGCGCTCGACCTGGTGGTGACGCTGCTCCAACCGGACGGCGTCGAAGTGCCACCAAGGGACTCCCCGCGCCCATACGGGCGTGAACGCGGCACCGCGCGCCGCCGCTTCCGCAACCCCTACCGCGAGGAGTCGGAGCGCCTCTTGAACCGCGAGCAGTTCGGCCGCGAAAACACCCAGATCGTCGCTGGCGAGACGCTCACGTTCGACGTTCCCTTCGACTCCGCGGCAGTGAACCAAGCCCGCGTCGAGCTGATCTACAAGCTGACCCCGATCCAGAATGACGACGAAGGAGTGCGCGTTCATGACGCGCTGGTGCAGCTCTAGGCGCCCCATCGCGGGCGCGGCGCATCTGGCGGCGCTGGCGTGGTTGGCGGCGAGCTGCGGGGACCAACCGCCCCCGCCTCACAAGCCCGCGGCACTGCCGATCAATGACACGCGGCCCTTCACTCCTTGGCATCGCGCCGAGGAGCCGATGCCGTTTCCTGAGGGCGAGTGGTTCTGGCAGGAGCTGTTGGCGGTCGCGCCGGCGCCCGAGACACTGCCCCAGGAAACAGCGGCGGCGGCGGCGCTCACCGCGGCCTTCGAGCGCGTCGCACTGCTCGATCTGCTCGTCTCGGAAGAGGAGCTACCGGGGATGGTCGTGCTCGCGCGGCGCGATCCGGCGCCGCTCTTGCACGCCCTCGACGACCCGCGCCGCGACGTGCGCTACGCCGCGGCACGCGTACTGCTCCGGCTGATGGTGGCGAAGGAACGACCGGAGGGCTGCCCATTTCCCCAGCGGCTGGTCGAGGCGGCGGCCCGCCACCTGCGCGACACCGCCGACGAGGTGGCGCTGCTCCATCTGGAGACGGTCGCGCGTTCGGGCTACGCGTGGACGGCACCGCTGTTACTGCGCACGTTCGGCAAGGTCGACAACCACCGACTGACCGTGCTGCGAATCCGTGCGGCGGCGAAGCTCGCATTGGCTCATTGCTACGGCGGTGTGCCGCTGTTGATCAAGGCGTTGAAGGAGAACACCTCGATCCAGGACGACATCAACCGCGAATGGGACGCGTCGCTGCAAACGGCGTGGTGGAAGGACGAGGCGATGGTCGCGATCGTGGCGATGGCGGGGCAGAGCTTCGGCCATTCGCCCGACGCATCGGACGCCGATCAGGTCGCGGCGGTGCGTCGCATCGAGCAGTGGTGGCAGGAGCACCATCTCGCGCTCTGGAGCGAATCGCCGGCGATCACCGACCCGGTCACGATCGACCGCATCCATCTCCTGATCCTCGGCTTCGGCACGTTCCAACTGCGCAACGTCGACAACGGGGCTTTCGTGCTGCAAGGGCTTGGACCGAAGGTGGCGCCGTTGCTGTTCGAGGCGCTCGGCGGGTCGAGCTTCATGATCCGCCGCCATGTGCTCGGGGTGCTCGCGTCGCTCGCGCCGGAAACCGCCGTGGTCGAGCGTCTGCAATGGCTGACGCGCGTAGAGCCGTTCCTGGCCGATCCGGAACCCTCGGTTCGCGTGCGTGCCCTCGAGGTCATCGGTGCGACGCGCCTGCCCGCGGCGCTTCCGCACCTGGAGCGGTGGCTGCGCCCGGAGGAGGCGATCCTCTGCGAGACCGCGCTCCACCAGCTTTCCCTGCAACCCACGCATGCGGTCCGCGTAGTGCTAGAAAGGTTTGCAACGAAGCTGCCCTCCGGGCACCTCCTGACGACGCCACTCATGGCGGCGCGCCTTGGAGCCGGTGATCTCGCTCCGCTGCCGAGCTATCTCGCATTGCTCGGCGGTGAGCCCGGTCCCGACCCTCGCGCGCAGCTCTACCTGAGTTGGATCGTCGAGGCCGACGGGCTGTCGGAAGCGAAGAGCCCGGAGCAGCGACGCGCTGCGATCACGCGGATCGAAGCGGAGATTCGGGCTCGCGCCGAAGTTCGTTCCGGGAGCTAGCAATGAACGCTCGCCACGTCCTGGTCCTGGCTCTGCTCGCGGCGGCTTCCAGCGGATCGCTGGCGATCGCCGGCGACCACGGCAACGGTGGTGGCAACGGCGGCAACGCCAATCAAGGCGGCAAGGCCAACGACAAGCCGGTGGCGGGTGATCCCGTGAAGCCCGGCGGCAACGCCGGTCGCGGGGACGGAAACAACGGCCGACCGCAAACGCCACCTCATGCAACCGCTCCCGCTACCCCGCAGCCGCGGCCCACAGCGCCGCCGGTGGCGCCGGCGACGAGACCGCAAACTCCGCCTCCGCAGACTCCCCCCGCAGTGCGGCCCGCGACACCGCCTGCGGTTCGACCGGCGGCACCGCCACTGGTGACTTCGCCACGCGCTCCAGCCTCGCCTCCTCCAGCGTTCCCGCCGCGAGCGCCCGTTCAGCCGCGACCCACGGTTCGCCCACCACCAACGTTTCCACCCGTGACTGCGCCGACTGTCCCGCGACCCGGTAGCACGCCACCAGCCCAACGAGCGCCCACCGCTGAAGAGCGGATGCGCGAGATGCTCGAGCGAACAAAGAACGCGCGCCGAGCGCCGGCGCCGACCACTCCCGCCCCGATCACTCCCGCTCCAACCACTCCGGCTCCGACACGGCTACGAGCTCTCGATCCGCGCCCGATCGATCCACCGACGAATGCGCCGCCCCCAACCAAGCCACGCTCCGTGAATCGACGTCCGATCGACCCGGTTGAACCACGGGAGCTCGGGTCGAACGTCGATGGCGCTCGCGACGCGGCTCGCGAGACTGCTGGAGACACGGCTCGCCGTGAAGCACTCCGAGACAACGTGCGCGAACGTCGGACGACGCTGACGCCAAAACGGACGCCCACCGTGACTCGAACGCTGACACCGACACCGGCCACACCGGACGGCGCAGCCGCGATTCCAGGGCACGCACCGCGTTTCACGCCGACACTGCGCCGGCTGCCGCGCAATGTCGTCGCCCCCAACAAGGGCACGACTGCACCGCTCGTCGATCGCAGCGCACACGTGGATGTCGATGTCGATGTGGACGTACAGCACCACAATGAACTGAACCTCGGCGGGCAGCACGCTCACGACTCGCAGCGCCACCACGAGCAGCACTCCGACATCAACGTCAACTTCTGGTTCGCGAACCCGTGCAACCGCCAAGTCTGCTCGATCGATCCGTTCGGCTGCGAGTTCGGCTATGTCTTCTGCGACTCGAGCGTCTGGTCGTATTCGTACCGCCGCGGCTGCGCGCCGTCCTTCGTCCCCTATCGCTACTACTGGTCGCCGAGCTGCTACTGGCTGCCCTCGTACTGCCCGAGCTACGCCACCGTCTACGTCGTGCACGACTACGTCGACGTTCCGTCCGACGTCTACTACGGCACGCCGCCGGCTGAATCGGCGCCGGTCGCGATGACGGCTGATCCGACGGCACTGCTCGCCGCCGGCTGGGCCGAGTTCGAAGCGGGAAACTTCGGCGGCGCCGCCGACTCGTTCCGGCAGGCGGTGCTCGCGAGTCCCGACGATCCGTGGGCGAAGATCGGCTTCGCGCAGGCGCTCTTCGCCGTCGGCAACTACCCCGACGCCGCGTTCCTGCTGCGGCGCGCAGCGGAGCTGTTGCCCGACTGGCCGCTGCTCGGCAGCGACCCGCGCGCCCACTACGGCGATCCCGCCGACCATGCCGAGCAGATGGTGGCGCTGCGGTCGTTCCTCGATCGTCTGCCGGGCGAGCCGGCGGCGACGCTCGTGCTGGCCGTGCAGTCCTACTTCACCGGTGACCTCGCCGTCGCCCGCGAGTCGTTTGGCGCCCTCGTCGCACTCGACTCGCTGGACTCGGTGGCGGGTCGTTTCCTGGCTCGTCTCCACGCGATCGCGCCGCCAATGCCTCCTGCCGCTCCACTCGGGACGGACGGGAAGTGAGCCTTCCGACGCGGGCCAGGAACTGCTTGCGCGCACTCATGGGGCGCGGCGCCGGTTGACGACCCGCAGGCCGATCACGTCGCGCGGTCGCTGCGCGCGCGCATCGGCAGCGCGCGTGAGACGCAACTGCTCCTTGGCGCCGAGCGTGAAGTTCGCGCCGAGTCGGTAGTTGCCGCCGCGCACGCCACGCGCACCCGTCGGCAAGACGACCCACTCGGACAACGACGAGCAGAAGTCGCGCGCACCGCACGGCGAAACGTCCGCCTCCTCACTCCCGACCTCCGGTGGCAACCCGTTCCGGCTGCCCGCCGGCATGCGCGCGCCGTGGAGCTTCTGCTCGAACTGCTGGCCCCACGGATAGGCGGACGGATGACCACCGTGCGCCGCGACCTCCCACTCGTCGGTTGTCGGCAAGCGGCCACCCACCCATTCCGCGAAACGCGCGGCGTCGTCGGCGGAGACCCCTCCGACCGGCACGCACTCGGCACCGTAGTGGTAGCGGCCAGCGAGCCAGTCAGCGGGCGGCGGGTTGCCGGTCGCGCGAACGAACTCGAACCACTCGAAGCAGGTCACCTCGACGTCGTCGATCGCGAACGCGGCGAGCGGGACCATGTGCGGCGGATTCTGGTCGGCCGGAAACGACGTTCCGACCTTGAAGGTGCCGGCAGCGATCGGGCACGGCAGCGGGCGTCGCGGTCGATGGGATCGCACGTAGTCGAGCGCGGCGCGAGGCTCGAAGCCAGGCGGAGCGACGGCGGCAGCGAGCAGGGCGTCCGCAGCCGGCGGAAGTGCGAGCAGCGCCGCCTGCGCGGCGGTCCGCTCGCGACGAGTCGGCGCGGCGAGCTCGGCGACGCGCTGCGCCACTTGATCGGCGAGCGAGTCATCGAGCAGCGAGCAGAGCGCCACTAGAAGCTGAGATCGAACCACGCGTCGCCTCCGCAGTCCTGTAGATGCACCGAGCTTGCCGCGGCCAGCGTCGGAAGCGAAGCGGCCGGGCCGCCGAACGTCCGCGGCGCGACGAAGATCCAGGCGCGATCGACGACGCCGGCGCGCAGGAAGGCCGCCACCACGGTCGGTCCGCCCTCGACCAACAGCCGCCGGATTCCGAGCCGATGGAGCTGCGGCAGGAGCTCGCCGGTGACATCGTGCGGATCGTCGAGCTCGAGCCGCGTGACGCCCGCCGGCGTCGCGGCCGCGACGCCTCGCCGCGTGATCCACCAGGTCGGCGCGTCAGGCCGCACGGTGAAGAGCTGAGCCGACGCTGGCGTCCGGCCACGGCTGTCGACGACGACTCGCGTGAGCGGGCGCGGACCGGGTGGCCGCGCCGTGAGCTGCGGATCATCGACCCGCACCGTTTCACTGCCGACCAGGAGGGCATCGACGCGAGCGCGTAGCTGATGCACGGCGGCGCGCGCCGCTTCGCTGGAGATCCAGCGCTGATCGGCACGGCCGGTCGACCAGCAGCCATCGAGGCTCTGCGCCCACTTGACGAAGACGTAGGGCCGAGCGCGCGCGCGGTGGGCGCGAAAGCCGGCGAGCAGGCTCTCCGGCACCGCGCCGCGCGGCGCGACCACCACGGCCACTCCCGCCGCCCGAAGCTGCGCCAGCCCGCGACCGGCGTGGCGCGGATCGGGGTCGCTCTCGCCGATCACGACGCGGCGAACGCCGGCCGCGAGGAGCGCCTCGACGCAGGGCGGCTGCTTCTTCTCGCCGCCACGCGACGAGCAGGGCTCGAGGGTAACGACGAGTGTGGCATCGGCCGGGACGCGCGCGAGCGCGTGCAGCGCCTCACTCTCCGCGTGCGCGCCACCCCATTCGCGATGCCAACCTTCGGCGAGAGACGTTGCGCCACGCACGATCACCGCGCCGACGGGTGGGTTGGGCTCGACCGCGCCGACGCCGCGAACCGCCAGCTCGACGGCCCGCGCGAGCGCGCGCCCGTCGTCGTCGGTGAACGCGGCAGTGGCAGCCGTCTCACTCAGGCGACCAGCTCCCCATGCATGCTGAGCGCCGTCGCATCGTCGATCCGCACCGGCACGATGTGGCCGATCAGCTCGCGCGCGCCGAGGAAGTGGACGATGCGATTGGAAGAGGTGCGGCCGGCGAGGACCTCCGCCTTGCGCTTGCTCGGGCCGTCGACCAGCACCTCCTCGACCCCGCCGATCCGCGTCCGATTGCGCCGCCGCTGGATCTCGTCCTGCACGCGCAGCAGCTCGTGGTTGCGCGCCGCCTTGACTGCTTCCGGAACGTCGTCGGCCAGGAGCCGCTCGGCCGCCGTCCCTGGCCGCTGCGAGTACTTGAAGATGAACGCCTGGACGAACTCGACGCGCCGCACCAGGTCGACTGTCGCCTGGAACTCGGCGTGGCTCTCGCCGGAGAAGCCGACGATGAGGTCGGTGGCGAGCTCGACCTTCTGCACGACCTCGCGCAGCCGATCGGCGAGCCGCAGGTAGGCGTCCGCCGTGTAGCCGCGCGCCATCCGCTTCAAGCAACTGTTGGCGCCCGATTGGACCGGCAGATGGAGGTAGGAAACGACCGTCTCGCAGTCGCGCAACGCCTGCATGAGGTCGGGCGTGAGCAGCGTCGGGAACGACGTCACGAAACGGAGCCGGCGCAGCCCGGGAATGCGGTCGAGCCGGCGCAGCAGGCGCGCGAGCGAGACGTCGCCGCCGGTCTTGCGACCGTACGCATTGACGATCTGACCGAGCAGCGTGACCTCGATGACGCCGTCC
>CAYRQC010000593.1:0-4315 GCA_964426265.1 uncultured Phycisphaerales bacterium
AGATCGCCGCCGTCATCGAGCAGCAGGTTCGGTCCGACCCCGCCCTCGAACTCGAGCGACCGCTCGATGCACCAGTCGTACTCCGCCTCCGTTTCGCCCTTCCAGGCGAAGACGGGCACTCCAACCGCGGCGACTGCGGCCGCCGCGTGGTCCTCGGTCGAGAAGATGTTGCACGAGCTCCAGCGCACCTTGGCACCGAGGTGGACCAGCGTCTCGATCAGGATCGCCGTCTCCACCGTCATGTGGAGGCAGCCGGCGATGCGGGCGCCGGCGAGCGGCTTGGTGGTGCCGTGCTGCTCGCGCAACGTCATGAGTCCCGGCATCTCCGGCTCGGAGATCTCGATCTCCATGCGGCCGGAAGTAGCCAGGGCGATGTCCTTCACCTTGTAATCAGTCACCGACGGGTTGAGGACGGAAGAGCGGCTCATCGACGGTTCTCTCCGAGTGGAAGGGGCGCCAGGGGCGACGCTTCGGGGCTTTGGCTGGTGAGTGCGGGCCGGCCGCGCGCCGCGTCGATCGCGGCGTTCGCGGCATTCAACGGCACCCGCGCGTGAATCAGGAAGAGCGGCAGCTCGGTCTTCTTGCCGCCGGGCCCGTCGACGACGTAGGCGTCCTCGACGCCCTCGATCTCGACGGCGACGAAGCCCGCCTTCTCGACGCGACTCTTGAGATCGGTCGCGTCGAAGCCGAGCCGCAGGTCGGCCATCGTGTCGCTCATCCACGTCTCCTTGTGGGGCAGGAGATCGGTGATGATGAGCCGTCCGCCGGGTTTGAGCGCGCGCCGCATCTCGCGCAGCGCGGCGACCACGTCGGGCACATGATGGAGCACGAGGCTCGCGAAGACGGCATCGACCTCGCCGTCGGCGAGCGGCAGGTGATCGAGCTCGCCCTGTCGCAGCTCGACATGCGCGTTTTGGCTCGCGAGATTCGCGCGCGCCTGTTCGAGCATCGCGGCCGAGTGGTCGATGCAGATGACGCGTTCGGCGACACGCACCAAGGCGCGCGCGATGTAGCCCGTGCCGCAACCGACGTCGGCCACCACCAGATCGCGATCGACGAGACAGGCGAGCGCCTGCCAGCGCACGAGCCCGCGCTGGAACTCGCTGCCGACCACATCCCATTCGGCGGCCGCGCGATCGAAGAAGGCGCGGCTCCGCTTGCGGCGATCGTCGAGGACCTTCTCGAGCCGCGCGAGATCGTCGGCCCGGCCTTCCACCGCGGAGAGCCGCGTTTCGATCGCCGCCCACAAGTCCTCGGGTAGGGCCGGCCCACGGGCGAGGCGGACGAGGACGTAGGCTCCCTCGCGGCGCTCGTCGAGCAGCTGGTGCTCGCGCAATAGCTTGAGGTGGTTGCTGACCCGCGACTGCGACATCGCGACGGCGCGGGCGAGCTCGGTAACCGACAGCTCCTCCCGGGCGAGCAGCCCGAGAAGTCGGAGCCGCGTCGGGTCGGCGAGCACCTTCAGGATCGTGGTGAGGTCGGTGGTCAAGGTCTAGACATCATGACTTCATGAAGTCATGAGTCAAGACTGCGGAAGCCGCTTCTCCAGTGAAAAGAGCGTCTTCTACGAATCCGTGGTACCGATCCGGGGTCGTTACGGCGACGTTTTCCGCACTCACCCAGCAGGTGTGCGGAAAACATCGGCGTAGGAACCCCGGATCGGTACGACGGTCCGGAAAACATCGGCGTAGGAACCCCGGATCGGTACGACGGTCGGATCGGTACGTCGGTTTTCCAGGGTTTTTCAGCGCGCTTCCGGCCGGCGACGGTCGGCGAACCAGTCGCACGCACCGTTGAGCCAGCGCAGCAACGGCTCGCGGCCGCGGAAGAGGTGGCCCTGCGCCGGCTCGCGCCGCAGCTCGCAGAGGCCGCCGGCCGAGGTGATCGCGGCGCAGAGTCGCTCGCTCTGCTCGATCGGCACGCGTCGATCGAGTGCGCCGTGGACCAATAGCAGCGGCGTGTCGATCTTCGCCGCGTGATGAATCGGCGACCGCTCGACATAGATCTCCGGTCGGGTGCGCGGATAGCCGCCGAACCCCTGCTTGGCGAGGCCGGGCAGATCGGAACTCTCGACGAAGCGAGCCCAATCGGAGACGCCGGCCGCAGCACACGCCGCCGCGAAGCGCGATGAACGCGCGACGGCCAGCTCGACGAGAAAGCCGCCGTAGCTGTAGCCGAGCAGCATGAGTCGCGTCGGGTCGGCCACGGCGCTCGCCACCGCCGCGTCGACCGTCGCATCGAGATCGGCGAGCTCCGCGCCACCGAAGTCACCTTGGTTGGCCGCGTTGAAGGCGACGCCGTAGCCCGATGAGCCGCGCAGGTTCGGGGCGACCACCGCGAAGCCCCGCGCGGCGAGCATCTGCGCATAGCCATCGTTGAAGCGCGCGGTGGCCCGGCCCGAGCTGCCACCGTGGAGCAGGAAGATCGTGGGGAACGGCGCGTCGCCCTCGCTCGGCGTGAGCACGAGCCCCTCGAGCGGCTGACCGTCGCGCCCCTTCCATGCGAGGCGTTCAGGCTGTGCGAGGGGCGCCGCGGCGATGGCGGCGTTCGGCTCCTCGACGATCGCGGGCGCGAGCTCCGGCCAGGTTCCGGAGATGACGCGCTCCGGCAACGCCGGCCCCGACTCGATCGCGAGCCACCGCCCATTCGTCGCCACCTGCAGCTTCTGCCACGAGACGAGCCCGCTGGTGACGAACTCTGCGGTAGTCGCCTCGGTGTTCCATTCGATCTCGAGCAAGTGATCGGCAAGCCCGTGCTGCGTCGCGACTACGACGGTGTGCGGCCCGGTGAACCAGAAGCTCTCCTGGAACCCGAGGATCCCGTCGCCAAGCGAGAGATCGCTCCCCGCTGTCAAACAGCGCCGTTCGCCGCTTTTGAGGTCGAACACCACCGCGTCGCGCTTGGCGGTGGTGATCAGGTCCGGCGCGCCGAGCCACGCGAAGGCGAGCAGCCGCGAATCGGACGAATAGGTCGGTCGCGCCGCGATTCCGTCGCCCGAGGTCACCGGGTGCCAGCGCCGCGTGCCGAGATCGGCGAGCCATAGATCGAACGGCTCGCCCTCGGGTGACCCGTTCGGCTGCTTCGTGCCGACGATCGCCATCGTCTGGCCGTCCGGTGCCAGAGCCGCGTCCCGGATCGTGAGTGGGCCGAAGCGCAATCGCTCGTCCGCGAACGCGCGCGCCGCGAGATCGACCGCTTGCAGCACCGCTTCGCGCCGGCCGGAGTCGTAGGCGTTGCGCAGCGCGAGCAGCTCGTCGCCGTGGTCGGTCGCTCGCCAGAAGAGTGCGAAGGTCTCGGCATCATCACCGTCGGTGAAGAGCGGCCACGTCGAGTCGCCGCGCCGCAGCCAGATCGCCGCGCGCGGCGACTCGCCACGCAGGAAGGCGACGGTGCCGTCGCGCGCCCAGACGATGCTGTGGTAGCTGTCGTTCGGCACCGCTTCGATCGTGCGCGCGATCGACCCGTCGCGCGCGAACGTGAGCTCCACCAGGAAGGCGACGTCGGTGGCATCGCCGGGAGTCTCGAAGACGAGCGCGCGATCACCGGCGGGCGCGAGCGAGAGCTCCCCGATGTAGGTGCGCGCGAGCAGTGACTCCGGCGTGACACCGTTGCCGAGTGCGCTGACGCCCGCGCAGACGCCCGCCCAGACGACTGCGCTCCATCGGCCGGCGTCCATCCGCTTGCGCTCCTCCTGTGACCAACACAACCTATCGCCATTCTGGAGGGCGTTCGCTGCAGCACATCGATCTTCCTGGAGGCGAGCGCCTGGCGCTCGAGTGGACGGCACCGCGCCGCGAGCAGCGCACGGTCGTCGTCTACCTGCACGGGCTCGGCTCGAGCCGCGCCGGCGAGAAGGCGCTCTTCTTCGAGCGCGAGCTGGTGGCGCGCGGCTTCGGCTTCGCGCGTTTCGACTTTCGCGGCCACGGTGACTCGAGCGGCCGCTTCGACGACCTGACCCTCACTCGGCAGCTCGCCGACGTGCGCGCGGTGCTCGAGCAGGTGCGCCAGGAGCTGCGGAGCCTGGATGCCGGGGCGACCGGTGCAGCCGGCGCAGCCGGCGCCGCTCGCACCGCGCCACCGCGCCGCGTCGTGTTGGTCGGCGCCTCGCTCGGCGGCCTGGTGGCGGCGTGGCACTCGCTGCTCTCACCGTCGGAGCCGCTGCCGATCGTCGCGCAGGTGTTGATCGCGCCCGCCTTCCGCATCCTCGAGCGCTACCTGGCGGCGGTCGGGGCGTCGGGCCGCGAGCGCTGGGAGCGCGAAGGCACCTATCGCTTCGTCAGCCCGTGGTTCAACTTCAACCTGCGTTGGGAGGCGA
>CAYRQC010000594.1:0-10158 GCA_964426265.1 uncultured Phycisphaerales bacterium
TGATCGCTTCCTCCGAGCCGCGCCGCGCCGAGTGGCGCCCGCTCGCCTCGATCGGCGCGATGCACGATTGGCGGCGGTGGTTCGCGTGGCAGTTCTCGAGCTCGCCGGTCCGCAGCCAGCAGAGTGCTCGCAGCCGCCCTGACGCCGCCGCGAGCGTTTTCTGCCAAGCCGCGTCGGCCCTTGGCGCCGCCGCGAGCGCGAGGTCGAGCTCGACCATCGCCTGCGCCGGATCGCCGGCTTGCAGCGTCTCGTAGGCGAGCTTCATCCGCTGGTTCGATTCGACCGCGGTGCCGGCAAACTTCGCGAGCCGCGAGCGGATGTTGGTGACGCGCTCGGCGCTCAGGAACTCACAGCGGTCGGCATTGACGGATCGAGCGTGCTCGGCGAGCAGCGCCGCCATGCGCTGCGTGCCGGCGGCCTCACCGTGGATCACCTGCGCCGCGAGGAGAATGGAGAGCAAGACCAGCTCACCCGCCGCCGAGGTGGATCTGCTTCATCGCGACCGGCTCGCACGCCGCGCTCCCCTCGACGATGCGGTAGCACTGGTCGAGCGCCGGCCCGGGCAGCGTCTGCTCCGTGCCCGAGCCCGGCCAGCGGATGAAGAGCGCCTCGATCGCCGTCGCATCGCCGAGCCCGATCTCCTGCTGCAGCGACGACGCACCGAAGCTGCCGCCGGTCCCGCACACGAGATGGAGCGACCGCCTTCCGGCGGGCGTGGCGAGGTCGACACGGATGCGCGCGCCGATCGCGCTGCGGTTCGCCTTCACGCCTTGCAATCGCAGGGTGACCCAGTGATTCGCGCTGCCCGGATTCTCGAACAATGCATTCGGGTAAACGTCCCCCGGAAGAAAGCCGCCGAGCTCGCAGAAGATGTCCTGGTCGCCGTCGTTGTCGAGGTCCGCGAAGCCCACACCGTGCCCTTTCTGGAGGTGGCCCAAACCGGCGGACGTCGTCACGTCCTGGAAGCGTTTGCCGCCATCGTTGCGGAACGCCTTGTTCGGGAGCAGGGCGGCGAGGCTCGGCGAGCCGTTCCCGAGATAGAGGTCGAGCCAGCCGTCGTTGTCGAAGTCGCCGTAGCTCGACCCCATCGAAAGCACCGACCGGAGGCCGCCGACCTTCTTCGTCACGTCCTCGAACTTGCCGTTGCCGAGGTTGTGGTAGAGGATCGGCATCTGCGTCTGCGGGATCTTCCTGCCGGCGATGACCTCACCGATGCTGTCGTCCGACTTCGCGCCGAACCCGGTGTTGGTGGCGACGAACAGGTCCTGCCAGCCGTCGTTGTCGTAGTCGAAGAACCACGACGGAAAGCTCATGAGCGGGCCACCGATGCCGGCCGCGCGCGACACGTCGACGAGCTTGAACCCCGGCCCCCCCGGCCGCGCATCGGGGACGTTCCGCAACAGCACGTTCAGCGCTCCGCGTTCGGAGTAGAAGAGGTCCGGCCGCCCGTCGTTGTCGTAGTCGCCGACCGCCACCGCCTTCACGAACGCCGCGATCTCGGCACCGACTTCGCTCGCGACGTTCTTGAAAGTGCCGTCGCGGCGATTCAACCAGAGCTCACAGTAGTGGTGGGCGCCCTTGTGCTCCTGGCTCTCGTTGCCGACCACGAGGTCGAGCCAGCCATCGCCGTCCAGGTCGGAGAACGCGCCGGTCTGCGTCGGATGGAAGCTCAGCACGCCCGCCGTGTCGGTCACGTCCTCGAACGTGCCATCGCCACAGTTGCGGATCAGCGAGTTCGGCATCGCTCCGGCCTCCTTGAGCCACCCTCCGCGCAGCACGAAGACGTCGGTCCAGCCGTCGTTGTCATAGTCGGCATCGATCATGTTGAGGCCGCCGGTGAGCCCGGTGAGCCCCGCCAGGGCGGTGCGATCGGTGAAGCTGCCGTCGCCGTTGCTGTTGAAGTAGCGCATCTGGTCGCAGAGGCCCATCGACGACACCATGACGTCGATGAAGCCGTCGCGGTCGAAGTCCTCGAGGCAGACGCCCCCCGAGATGGTCGAGTGGGCGAGCCCGCACGCCGAGGCCACCTCCGCGAAGCGCGGCAGCTCGTACTCCGACTTGAAGCACTCGGGCCCGATCAGGAACTGCGGCGGAACGCCGGCGGGCCACGTGCCGAGGGTCATGTGCGCGAGGTTCAGCAGCCAGCGCAAGGACTCTGAATCGGGCTGCTTCTCGAGCAGCGGCATGAGGACCTTGATCGCGTTCTCCGAGCCACGCCGCACCGTATGCTGGCCGCCCGCCTCGATCGGCGCGATGCACGAGTGACAGCAGTGGTGCGCCAGGCAGTTCTCGAGCTCACCGAGCCGCAGCCAGCAGAGCGCGCGCAGTTGGAAACGGCTCTCCATCAGCTCGTTCACTTCGGGGAGACTCGCGCTCCCGAAGTCGGAGAGATCAGCCTCGAGCTGGTCGAGCTCCCGGAGCGCCGCCTCCGCATCCCCCGCCTTCAAGATCTCTTCGGCGAGCGACAACCGGATCCCGAGCTGCCCGGCCTTGCCGGTGGCCTCCGCCAGCCGCTTTCGCAAGTTCGCGACCCGTTCCGCACCGAGGAGCAGGCACTCCTCCGGATCGATCGACCGGACGTGTTTCTCGAGCCGCTCGGCCATCCGCCGCGTGCCGGGCCTCACGGCATCCGACTTCGCGCCGTCGGGCTTCGTGAGCTCCGGAGCGCCCCCACTCGGCGAGCCGCTGCCTTGGCCTCGAGCCGACGCCGCGACCGCAGCGACGACGACGACACCGATCGCGAACGCTGGCGGGAACGAGACCATCCGCACCCGCGGGCGGAGACCGGCGCGATCGGCCGGACGCGGGACATCGATCATGGTGGATCCTCGAGAACCGATCGCCAGCGCCGCATCGCCGGGGCCGATCCGATCAACTCCGATCAACGCGACCCGCCGCCGAGCTTGATCAGCTTCATCTCGACGGGCACCGATGCGGCGGCACCCTCGACGATCGAATAGCAATGGTCGAGCGCCGGCCCGGGAAGAGTCTGCTCCGTGCCCGAGCCCGGCCAGCGGATGAAGATCGATTCGATCGCCGTCGCGTCCCCGAGGCCGATCTCCTGCTGCAACGACTGCGAGCCGAAGCTGCCACCCGTTCCGCAGACGAGGTGCAGCGAGCGCTTCCCCGCCGGAGTGGCGAGATCGACGCGAATCCGCGCACCGATGGCACTGCGGTTCGCCTTCACTCCCTCGAGCCGCAAGGTGACCCAGTGGTTCGGCGTGCCGGGGTTCTCGAAGAGCACCTCGGGATAGACGTCACCGGTGTAGAAACCGCCGACCTCACAGAAGACGTCCTGGTCGCCGTCGTTGTCGAGGTCCGCGAAGGCGACGCCGTGTCCCTTCTGCAGGTGGCCGAAGCCGCCGGCGGTCGTCACGTCCTGGAACGACTTGCCACCGTCGTTGCGAAACGCCTTGTTGGGGAGCAGCGCGGCGAAGCTCGGCGCGCCGTTCCCGAGATACATGTCGAGCCACCCGTCGTTGTCGAAGTCGCCGATGTTCGACCCCATCGAGAGGATGGCGCGCATGCCCCCGAGCGCCTTCGTGGCGTCCTCGAACTTCCCGTTGCCGCGGTTGCGGTAGAGGATCGGGAACTCGACTGCGGGTCCCGGCTTCCCCGCGATGAACTCGCCGATCCCCTCCTGCGGACCCTTCGCGCCGAAGCCGCTGTTGGTGGCGACGAAGAGGTCGAGGTCGCCGTCGTTGTCGAAGTCGAAGAACCAGGACGGGAAGCTCATCCTGGGGCCGCGGATTCCGGCTTCGCGCGACACATCGACCATCCGGAAGCCGGGGCCGTCCGGACGCGGGTCGGGGACGTTCCGCAGCAGCGTGTTCATCTCGGCGCGGCGTGAGAAGAAGAGGTCGGGGCGCCCGTCATTGTCGTAGTCGCCGACCGCAACCGACTTGGTGAACGCGACGAGGTCGGCACCGACCTCGCTCGCGACGTTGCGGAACGTGCCGTCGCGATTGCTGACGTAGAGCTCGGCCGGATGGCCGCCGTGATCGCGGTTCTGCGTCTCGTTACCGATGACGAGGTCGAGCCAGCCGTCGCCGTTGAAGTCGGCGAACTGGCCGGTCTGGGTCGGATGGAAGCTGAGCAGACCGGCCGCCTCGGTCACGTCCTCGAAGGTGCCGTCGCCGCAGTTGCGGATCAGCGAGTTCGGGATCTGGCCCCATTGGTCGAGCCAGGCACCGCGCAGCACGAAGAGGTCGGTCCAGCCGTCATTGTCGTAGTCGGCGTGGATCATGTTGAGCCCGCCGGTCAGGCCGGTGAGGCCCGCCTCGGCAGTGCGGTCGGTGAAGGTGCCGTCGCCGTTGCTGTGGAAGTAGTGCATCGGGTCGTGGAAGCCGATCGAGCAGACCATCACGTCGAGGAAGCCGTCGCGATCGAAGTCCTCGGTGCAGACGCCGCCCGAGATCGTCGAGATGCCCAGGCCGCAATCGGCGGCGACATCGGAGAAGTGCGGCAGGTCGTAGTCGGAGGCGAAGCGCGAGGGCGAGATGAGGTACTGCTTGGGAACCCCGTCCGGCCAGGTGCCGAGCGTCATGTGGGCGAGGTTCAGCATCCAGCGCAGCTCGTCATCGTCGGGCTTGGCTGCGAGCAGTGGTTCGAGCACCTTCAACGCATTCTCGGAACCTCGCCGGGCCGAGTGCTGGCCGTGGCCCACGACCGGCGCGATGCACGACTGGCAGCAGTGCTTCGCCAGGCAGTTCTCGAGCTCCCCGAGCCGGAGCCAGCAGAGAGCGCGCAGTCGTTCCGCCGAGTCGGTGCGCGCCTGCTGCGCTTCGGGATCACCGTTGCCGGCGGTGGCGAGCGCGCGGTCGATCTCCACCATCGCCTGCTCGGGATCCCCGGCCTGCAACGTCTCGTAGGCGAGCTTCAGCCGCTGCGCCGACTCGCGCGCCGTGCCGGAAGCTTTCTCCAGCTTCGCGCGGATGCTCACGACGCGCTCCGCGCTCATGAACGCGCAGTCGTCGACCTCCACCGATTTCGCGTGCTCGACCAGCCGCTCCGCCATGCGCCGGGTGCTCGGTTTCGCGGGGTCCTTCGGCGCGACCCCGTCTCCGCCGGCGACCTGGCCGCGAGCGACGGCCGCGGAACAGCAGCCGGCGAAGAGTAGAGCCCGATTCAGCGTCTTCATGGGCGAGTCCTTGCGGCGATCACACTCCGCTAACTCGGCAGGGACGCGCGTTCGCCTTTCGTCATTTGCCGGTATGCGTTGGTGCACGGTGCGCAAAGTGTAGGCCGTCGACGGGCCGAGCACAGCCCGACGTGCCTCTGCGATCGAGCCAATCTGTCTCACCGGCTTCCCGCTCGGCGCGCCGTCACTCGTAGCGCAGCGCCTCGATCGGATCGAGCCGGGCGGCGCGGTTGGCCGGGTAGAGGCCGAAGACGAGGCCGATCCCAGCCGAGACGCCGACCGCGATCGCGACCCAGCCAATCGGCAAGAGGAACGGGAACCCCATCGCCTGCGAGGCGCCACTCGCCATGGCGAGCCCGAGCGCGACGCCGATCGCGCCGCCGATCGTGGTGAGCACGGCCGCCTCGATCAGGAACTGCCAGAGGATCTCGCGGCGGCTGGCGCCGATCGCCTTGCGGACGCCGATCTCCTTGGTCCGCTCGGTCACCGAGACCAGCATGATGATCAGCACGCCGATGCCGCCGACCATGAGACCGATCGACGAGATCACCACCAGCACCAGCCCGATCGGGCCGGTGATCTTCTCGGTGAACTCGACCGCGGCGTCGGAGGTGGTGATCGCGAAGTCGTCGGGGTCGCCCGGCTTAAGGTGGTGGCGGGCGCGCAGCACCGCGCGCGTCGCGCCAACCGCGTCCGAGAGCTGCCCCGGCGTGCGCGGGAAGACGTTGAAGCGCATCGACTCCCAGCGCGAGAGCATCCGCCGCTCGTAGCTGGTGTAGGGGACGACCGCGAAGTTCTCGAACATGCCGCCGAAGAGGCTGTCGTACTTCGTGAAGACGCCGACGACCTGCCACTCCTCGCCGCTGATCCGCACGTTCTTGCCGATCGCATCCTCGCCCGGGAAGACATCCTTGGCGGTCGCCTCCGCGAGCACACAGACCGGCCGCGCGGAGTTGAGCTCACCCTCGGTGAAGAAACGGCCGAACTCGAGGTCGACGCGCTGGATCTGCTGGAACGCGAGGTTCGTCCCCATCACGAAGATGAGGCGCGCCTCGTGGTTGCCGTGCTCGACCGAGTGGCCGTCGCCCTGGTCGTAGCGCACCTCCACCTCGCCGACCTCGGGCAGCGCGTGCAGCGCCGCGGCATCGAGCTCGTCGAGCTTGCGGTGGTACTGGTCGTCGTTGCCGCCGCCGTCGTCGATGTGGCTGAAGCGCGAGACCGAGAAGATCTGCGTGTCGCCGCCCTTGATGTCGTCGCGGATCTTCTGGGAGAGCCCCGACAGGATCGCGACCATCCCCATCGAGGTGGCGACGGCGATCGAGACGCCGAGAATGACCAGCGAGCTGCGCAGGCGATGGTCGACCAGCGTCTCCAACGCCAGCCGCATCCCCTCCACCAGGTGGCCGAGTGAGAGCCGTTTCTTGAAGGGCGTCCCAGAACTGTCACTCACGACGGAGCGCCTCCACCGGCTCGAGCTTGGCGGCGCGGCTCGCCGGGTAGAGCCCGAAGAAGACGCCGACGGCGAAGACGATCACCAGCGCCGCGATGATCGACCACGGCTTCACCGCGTACGGGAGCGGCGACAACGCGGCGATCGCGAACGCCGCCAGGAAGCCGAGCAGGATGCCGACCACGCCGCCGACCGAGGTGAGCGTCACCGACTCCATCAGGAACTGGAAGAGGATCATCCCCTGCTTGGCGCCGAGCGCCTTGCGCAGGCCGATCTCGCGCGTCCGCTCGGTCACCGAGACCAGCATGACGTTCATGATGATGATGCCGCCGACGACCAGCGTGATGCTCACGACACCGACCAGGCTGGCGAAGATCCCGCTCGAGATCTTCTCCCAGAACGTGAGGAACTGCTCGGCGGTCGTGAGGTTGAAGTCGTCCTCGCGGTCGGGGCGCAGGCCGTGGCGCACGCGCATCACCGTCCGCGCCTCCTCCAACGCCGTGTTGAACTGCTCGAGGCTCTTCGCCTTCACCCGGACCTGGATGCTGCGGAACTGCCCGAACTGCGCGAAGAGCGTGGAGAGCGGCACCACGCCAAAGAGGTTGCGGTTCTGGCCGAGCACGTTCGAGCGGTGGGCGAAGACGCCGACCACCTCGTAGTGGCGGCCCGCGATGCGGATCTTCTGGCCGACCGGCTCGAGATCGGGGAAGAGCGTGGTCGCGATCTCCTCGCCGATCACGATGACCTCGCGCCGCTGGTCGAGGTCGGCTTGGGTGAGGTGCTGGCCGAGGGCGAGATCGAGCTCCTCGATGCCGGGGTACTCGGCGCCGCGCCCCTCCACGTCGACGCCCTTGATCGAGCGGCCGGTTCTCACCGCCTGGAGGTCGAGGTTGAGCGGGCGCAGTGGGTCGACGAACTCGGCGAGCGTCAGCTCGCGCTTCAGCGCCTTCCAGTCGGCGAGCGTGATCAACGGGTTGTTGAACGACTTCAGGAACGCCTCGAAGTCGGTGAAGACCTTGAGATCGTCGACGCGGCGCAGCGTGAAGACGTTGCCGCCGACGCCGGCGATCTCGTCGCGCACGTACTGGTCCATGCCGTCGAGCACCGAGACCACCGCGATGATCGAGAGGATCGCGATGATCACGCAGAGCAGCGTGAGCACGCTGCGCAGCTTCTGCGACCAGATCGCGCCAAGCGCGATCTTGATGCCCTCGATCAGGGCGATCACTGGTTGCTCGTGTCCGACTCGATCGTCCCGTCGCGCACGCGCACGGTGCGCGCCGCCCGCTTGCCGACCTCGGGGTCGTGCGTCACCAGGATGATCGTGTTGCCTTCGTGATGGAGGCGGTCGAAGAGCTCGAGGATCTCCTTGCCGGTGCGCGAGTCGAGGTTGCCGGTCGGCTCGTCGGCGAGCAGCAGGGCCGGCCGATTCACCAGCGCGCGCGCGATCGCCACGCGCTGCCGCTCGCCGCCGGAGAGCTCGTTCGGCCGGTGGCTCGCGCGCGCCTCGAGGCCGACAACGCGCAGCATCTCGAGCGCCCGCGCGTGCCGCTCGGCGGTGCGCACCGCCCCGTAGACGAGCGGCAGCTCGACGTTGCGCAGTGCCGTCTGACGTGGCAGCAGGTGGAACGTCTGGAAGACGAAGCCGATCTCGCGGTTGCGGATCTCGGCGAGCTCGTCCTCGGTGAGGCGGCTCACCTCCTTGCCGCGCAGCCAGTACTCGCCGCTGCTCGGCACGTCGAGGCAACCGATCACGTTCATCAGCGTCGACTTGCCCGAGCCCGACGGCCCCATGATCGCCACATACTCGCCGCGGCGGATCTCGAGGCTCACGTCGTTCATCGCGCGCACTTCCTGCGCGCCGAGCTCGTAGACCTTGCTGAGGTGGACGGCGCGGATGATCGCGACGTCGGCCGCGGCGGCGCGCGGGTCGCCAGGGTCGCCGGCGTTCCCGGGCGACTTCGCCTCACTTGCAGGAGCGGCCGACCCCCCGTTCATCCGTTCGATCCGCCCGGTGCGGCGTCCGCCTTCTTGGCCGGTCGCACGCGATCGCCTTCCTTGAGCTCGCGCAGTGGCTTGAACGGCCCTACGATGATCTCGGCGCCCTCCTCGAGCCCGGTCAGCAGCTCGTGGTCCTTCTCGCCGGTGATGCCGATGGTGACCGCGGCAAACCACGCCTTGCCGTCACGAACGTAGAAGACGCCTTCGACCTTGCCTTCCTCGTTCTTGCGCTGCCGGGCGTCGGAGCCGGCGAGCCGCGCGTCGGCTCGCGGCGCGGTCGGTGGCGCCGCGGTCGAGGAAGTCGTCGCCGACGGGCCTTGCGCCGCGGTGCGCGGTGGTTCGGCTGCATGCGCCACGGAGTAGCCCGATTCGTGCGCCGCCGCGTTCTCCGCGGCGTCGACGCGCCAAGTCGACTCGGTCTTCGGCTTGCGCAGCGTCAGCGCCTGGATCGGCACCGCGAGCGCGCCCTTGCGCTCGTCGATGCGGATGCGCGCGCTGCACGTGAGGCCGGGACGGATCCCCGGAATCTTGTCCTGCACGGCGATCTTCACCAGGTAGCTGGTGCCTTCACGCTCGCCGCCGGTCTGCTTGGTCACCGGGTTGTGGCCGACCTCGGTGACGACGCCCTTGAAGATCCAGTCGCGATGGGCGTCGATCTCCAGCTCCGCCAGTTGGCCCGGCTGCGCAGCGATCGCCTCGGTCTCGTCGACCTCCACCTCGGCGTCGATCACGTCGAGGTTGGCGACGGTGAGCAGCACGGTCGCCGGGTTGTTGAAGGCACCGACGAAGGCGTACTCGCCCGCCTCGATGTTCACGGCGGTCACGGTGCCGGCGATGTCGGCGAGCACGTCGACCTTGGTCAGCTCGTGCTGCGCTTCGGCAAGGCTCGCGGTGAGACGCGGGAGCTCCTGCTCGGTCGACTTGAGGCGGGCAACCTCGACGTCGACGCCGGTCGTCTCGCGCTCGATCTGCTCGGCGGTGACCAGCCCTTGCGCGGCCAACAGCTCGCTCCGTTTGAGCTGCGTCTGCGACTGTCGGAGCTGCGCCTTCTGCAGCTCGATGTTCGCCTTGGCCGACTCGATCGACGCCTCGAGCTGCTGCACCTGGGTCTGGAACGGCTTGGGATCGATCTTGAAGAGCGGCTGCCCCTTCGTGACCTCGTCGCCTTCACGCACGAAGACGTCGAGCACCTTGCCCGACACCGCGGCGCTGACGTCGACCATGGTCCGCGGCTTGATCTTTCCGGAGGCCGAGATCACCGAGAAGAGATCCTTGCGCTCGATGCGCTTGATCTCGACCTCGACCACCAGCTTGTCGTCGGCCGCCTTCTTCGCCTGAAACCCGATGCCACCGATCGCCACCAACCCCACGACCGCCAGCCAGATCTTCGTGCTCTTCTTCAAAGGTCGACCCTCATCCACAGACGACGCGCCAGTTCGGCACGCCACGGTACGCCGCGAACGCCCCGGAGTTCGCCGGCACCGGGAAAGTTGGAGAGTTCGCGCCAGCGACAATCATCGGCAAATCGCGCGCCCGGAGGTGCCTGGCCCAAACCCACCGGGTCTTC
>CAYRQC010000595.1:0-12321 GCA_964426265.1 uncultured Phycisphaerales bacterium
GTCGTCCACGCGCGCGAGAAGAAGGGCGGCCGCGAGCTCGCCGTGAAAGTGCTGCGCCGCGAGTTCGAGGCCGACGCCAAGGTGAAGGCCGCCTTCCTGCGCGAGGCGAAGCTGTTGATCGGGTTGCGGCACGAAAACGTCGTCGCGGGTGAGAAGGTGGGGGCCTTCCAGGCGCGGCTCGTCTTCCTGATGGAGTACGTGCCGGGCCGCTCGCTGCAGGAGCTGCTGCACGACGGCAAGAAGTTCGAGGAAGATCAGGCGCTCTACATCGTGTTGCAGGTGGCGCGCGCGCTGACCTACCTTGCCAAGAACGGTGTGGTCCACCGCGATGTGAAGCCGGCGAACGTCCTCATCACCGGCAAGAACGCGGTCAAGCTCATCGACCTCGGCTTTGCCGGGAGCGTCGGGGAGGCGCCGGCGGCGGACGGCAGCGACGCGACGGCGACGACGGTCGGCACGGTCGCCTACATCTCGCCGGAGCAGGCGCGCGGCCAGTCCGATCTCGACGTCCGCAGCGACATCTACTCACTCGGCGCGACGCTCTACCAACTGGTGGTCGGCGAGCTCCCCTTCAGTGGACTGGACAACCAGGAAGTGCTTGCGGCGCAGATCCTCGCCTCGCTTTCGTCCGAAGTGCTGAAGAGCCGCAGCATCTCGCCGCACATGCACTATTTCATCGAGAAGATGATGGCCAAGGAGCGGGAGGTCCGGTACCAGACCCCGGACGAGCTGATCGCCGATATCGAAGAGCTGATCAAGGGCAAGAAGACGCTCGAGTTCCGGCCCGATGGGGCCGATGCCGAACTACTGAAAAAGCCGTTCGAGGAGCTTCCTGAAGCGCGCCGGCCGATCGCACCGCTGGTCCGTCGGCGCCGGCCGCGGTGAGTAGCGGCGTCTCCGCCGCCAGACCGCCCGATCCGCTGCAACCGCCGGGCGCGACGGAGCTGCAGGCCCTCTATCGCGAGCTCGATCTGGAGCTGGCCTCCCTGAAGCCGCGGTGTGAGCTCTCAGGGCGCTGCTGCAACTTCAAGGAGAGCGGGATGACGCTCTTCGCGACCGATCTCGAGATCGCCCACCTCCGCGCGACCACGCCGCCCGGTCGCAACGACGATCCGCAGCTCTGTCCGTGGTGGGAGGGCGGCCTTTGCACGGCGCGGGAGGGGCGGCCGCTCGGCTGCCGCGTCTATTTCTGCGACACCACGAAGGCCGCCGAGCTCGAAGCTCTCTCGATCCGCTTTCATGACCGTCTGAAGCGGCTCCACGAGCAGACGGGTGTCGTCTATCGCTACTCGCCGTTTGTCGTGCGCGTACGCGAGAGTGCGTGAGCTCGCGACCACAGCGTTGACGCGCTTGCCCCGACACCGATAATCAGCGGCCGTCCTGATGAGCCCGGCGCACCTGGCGGTGGCGCTGGCCGCAAGTCGCCCGATTCGAGTCGATCCTTCGAAGCGATCGGACTGCGTGCTGCTCGAGGTTGGTCCATCGGTGTTCGTGGTTGGGGAGCCACGCCATGCGGGGCAGAAAACACCCGCTCGAGATTTTTCGTCAGAGCGGCAGCTCCTTCGTGACGCAAGACGGCAGCGTGCCGACTTCGTCGCTGGATGGCGCTGCTGGCCAGGCACGGCCGGCGCTGACGCAGCGCCCGGTTCGGGGCGCCTACCTCGAACGCGTGCGGGAGATGAAGCCACCTCCGGCGCCAGCGCCTCCACCAAGGCGATCGTGGGTCGCCAAGCAGCCGTCAACACCGCCGCCTCCGAAGTCGACTGCAGCCAAGGCGGGTGCGTTGCCGCTGTGGGGACTCGGGGCCGGCCTGGCGGCCCTGGTGCTTCTCGTCGGCGGGGCCTATGCTTTCAAGCTTTGGTACGCAGGGCCGAAGGGCACGCCGGGCAGCGGCAACCCGCAGCTCAGCCACTGGCGGGATCCGCTCGAAGATGGGCCGCTGCCCAGCGACGGCCGCTCCGCGGCGGATTCAATCGTGCAGGAGCGCGATGGGACCGCGGCCGCCGCGGGCTCGGCGGGCGTCGAGTTCTGGGTGTTGGCAGCGAGCGGAAAGCTGACGACGAAGGAAGCGAGCGAGAAACAGACGACGAAGGAGCGGTGCGATCTCTGGCAGGCACGGTTCAGCCAGGACAAGAAACGGCTGGCCAAGGCGCTCAAGGACGAGTTCCTCGGGATGACCATCCAGCTCAGCACCGCGGACAATGCGAAAGAGGCGATGCTGCGGATCGGCCCGGCAGCGACCGAGGATGACCCGATCTTGAAGCGAGTCGAGGCGACGGTGCGTGGGCTCGGCGGTGGCTTCGAGGGGGCACTCATCAAGAAGTACAAGAAGCCGTGACTGGAGACGACTCGTGACGATTCACAAGAGCCTGCGCGTCAAGACGAGCTTGTCGCGGTCGCGCAACGTCTGGAAGCGGGTCGAGCGCGTGATCAAGCTCGAAGAGGACGGCAAGTTTGCCGAAGGGCGCTCGATCTTCGGCCTGCCGAAGGTGAAGACGCGCCTCAAGGTGAAGGTGGTGAAGGCCGCGAAGAAAGAGGCCGCGCCGGTCGAAGGAGCCGCGGTCGCCGCTGCTGCAGCGCCGGCGGACGCCGCCGCAGCCAAGGCGCAAGCGGGCAAGGCGCCGGCGGGCAAGGCGCCCGCCGCGAAGGCGGGAGCCGCTGCGAAGCCGGCGGGCAAGGGCGGCAAGTAGAGCCGCCGGCAGTCGGTGCGACGACACCAGAGCCGAGAAGCCGTGGCCGATCGCGTGGGCGATGTGCAATCGCCGGTTGGGTTTCTGCAAGAGGTATTCGCCTCGTTTCAAGGCGAAGGGACCACGATCGGCTCGCGAACGGTCTTTGTCCGGACCGCCGGGTGCGCGCTGCGCTGTCGTTTCTGCGACACGCCCAAGGCGCTGGTCCGAACCGAGTGCGCCGAGATCCAACGACCGGACGGTGCGGTGACCCTGCGCAATCCGCTGACGACGTCGGCGGTCGCGGCGGAGGTCGATCGCCTCGATCCGGGTCGGGCGGCGTGGGTCTCGTTCACGGGTGGCGAGCCGCTCGAGCAGGTCGATTTCCTCATCGGCCTGGCGCCGTTGCTCGCGCCGCGGCCGATCCACCTCGAGACGGCGGGCGTGAATGCGCTGGAGATGGTGAAGCTCCGCCCGTTCGTGCGGCTGGTCGCATTCGATCTCAAGCTCGACAGCGTGGCGCACGAAGGGGATCGTCGTGCCGATCACCGGGCGTTTCTCGCGGCGACGCGGGGCGGGGAGCGGTTCGGGAAGATCATCCTCGGGCCCGCGACCGCGGTCGACGAGCTCGAGCAGCTCTGCCGGCTCGTGGCCGAAGAGGAGCCGTCGATTCCGCTGATCCTGCAACCGGAGACGCCGCGCGGCGGCGGGTACCCGGAGCTCCCGCGGGCGTTGCTCGAGCGCTGCTTCGAGATCGCCGCGCGCCACCTGCGTGACGTTCGTGTGATCCCTCAAGCCCACAAGTTCATGCGCCTGCCGTGAGGCAAGCCGCGCAAGCCGAAAGTAGTGAGTCATGGCACTTCCTGTCGTCGCCATCATCGGCCGGCCCAACGTCGGCAAGTCGTCGCTCTTCAACGCGCTCGTCCGTTCGCGGGTGTCGATCGTCGACCCGACGCCGGGGGTGACGCGCGATCGCGTGTCGGTGGAGCTGCGCCACGGCGAGCGGCGATGCGAGCTGGTCGACACCGGCGGCATCGGCGTCGTCGACCAGCTCGGGCTGGAAGACGAGGTCGAGGCGCAGATCGAGATTGCGCTGCACGGTGCCGACCTGCTCCTCTTCGTGGTCGACACCCAGCAGGGGATCACCGGCGCCGACCGCGCGATCGGTGCGCGGCTGCGCAAGCTCGGGAAGCCGATCCTCCTGGTCGCCAACAAGGCCGACAATCCCAAGCTCGAGAGCATCGCGAATGAGGCGTACGAGCTCGGACTCGGCGCGCCGTTCGTCGCCTCGACCGTGGCCAATCGCAACGTCGGCGAGCTGCGCGAGCGCATCTTCGAACTGCTGCCCGGTGCCCCGGAAGTGGGGGACGCCAGCGACGTGGTGCACATCGCGGTGGTCGGTCGCACCAACGCCGGGAAGTCGACACTGGTCAATCGGATCGTCGGCTCCGAGCGGATGATCGTCAGCGAGGTTCCGGGAACCACGCGCGATGCCGTCGACCTCGCGTTCGAGCACGGCGGGCGCCGCTGCATCGTGGTCGACACCGCCGGGCTGCGCAAAGAGAGTGCGATCAGCGGATCCCCCGACTTCTACGGCCAGGCGCGTGCCGAGCGGGCGATCCGCCGCTGCGACGTCTCGCTGTTCCTGATCGACTCGCTGCAGGAGATCGGCCGGATCGAGTACTCGATCGCCAAGCGCCTGCTCGAGTCGTGCAAGCCGTTCGTGATCGTGCTCACGAAGTGGGATCTGGTCGAAGGCAAGAAGGAGTTCGGGCAGTTCGGCGCCTACGTGCGCGACCGGCTCGACTTCCTCTCGTTCGCCCCGATCACCTGCCTGTCGGCGCAGGAGAACCTCCGGGTCGACGAGACGCTCGACCTCGTCCTGGGCCTGCACGACGAGGCCGGCAAGCGGCTCGCGACGGGCGACGTGATGCGTTTGGTCAAGGACGGGATGGAGCGCAAGAGCCCGCCCTCGAAGGGGGGGCGCACCGGGAAGATCTTCTACGCCGCGCAGGTCGACATCCGGCCGCCGACCATCGTCCTCTTCGTGAACGACACGGGTCTCGTGAGTCAGCCCTACCTGCGTTGGCTCGGCAACGTGATCCGCGAGTCCGGTTCCTTCGAGGAGGTGCCGATCCGCTTTCTCGTCCGCGAGCGCGTCAAGAACGCGATTCCCAGCGAGTAGGCCGCGCTCGGTGCGCCGGCGCTAGAACGGTCGCGCCGGCCGCCGCCCAATGAACCCAGGAGACTCGGATGCGATCGTTCGTCATGCGGATGCTGCGCGGCTGGCCTGCGGTTGGAATGACGCTGCTGCTCGGGCTCGCGGGCTGCGGCCTGTTTCGCGAGCTCGGGATTGGTGGCGACGATCCGCAATGGGCGGAGCAGCGATATCGCGGCATCACCAGCTCGTCGGCGCTGCAGTTCGTGCAGATCGCAGTGCAGGATCGCTATCCGCCGCGGGAGCTCGACACCTACAACGGCCGGTTCGAGAGCAGTTGGATCTACGGCAAGTACGACGACCGGACCCATCAGGCATTGCGCCAACGGGTGCGCGTGGAGACCGCGAGCGAGGGCGACAGCGTGCTGCTCCGGTTGCGGGTGCAGCAGGAGACGAGCCCGTCGGCCGGCCGCGTCGCGTCCCGTGAAAGCGACGACTGGGAACTGGCGGACGACGACCTGCTCGAGGCGACGAAGCTGCTCACCAAGGTGGGTATCCTGATGCGCGACGTCGCCGTCTTGGTCGAACCGACGGCCCCGGCCGCGAAGTGACGGTGCGGGCGGATCAGCTCGCGTTCGGCGCGGCGGTCGGGTTGCCGGCGACGGGAAGGCGCGGCTCGACCTGTCGGCCTTCGCCGCCGTGGTGGAAGAGCCAGGTCTCCCGTCCCGCCAGCGCTTGCGTGATGAGGGCGTCGAGGTCGAGCTTGCGCTCGTCGCGCTCGAGGTCGGCGGCATCGCCGCGGATGCGCGGCCGCGCGGGCTGGAAGAGGGTGCAGCAGTCGAGCGCCGGCTCGATCGATATCTCGTAGGTGCCGAGGCGCTTGGCGACGGTGACCGTCTCTTCCTTGTCGTAGGTGAGTAGCGGACGCAGCACCGGCAGCTCCGACGCGGCGGCCGTGAGTGCGAGGTTTTCGAGCGTCTGTGACGCGACCTGACCGAGGTTGTCGCCGGTGACGAGCGCTTGCAGCCGCTCCTGGCGCGCGAGCGCCACCGCGATGCGGTGCATCATCCGGCGGTAGAGGAGCGTCCGGTACGGCGGGTCGGCGTGGTCGCGGATCGCGACCTGCACCGGCGCGAACGGCACCAGGTGCAGCACGAAGTTCGGCACGTAGCGCGACAGCACGCGGGCGAGCTTCTTCACCTTGCCGGTCGCGGCGAGCCCGGTGAACTCGTCCGAGTGGAAGAAGACGCCGTTCACGACCAGCCCGCGCTTCATGGCGAGCCAGGCCGCGACCGGGCTGTCGATGCCGCCCGAGAGCAGCCCGAGCGCGCGACCGAGCGAGCCGACCGGCAGACCGCCCGGGCCCGGCAGCCGCTGGTGATAGACGAAGACGCCTTCGTCGCGCAGCTCGATGCCGATCGTGAGCTCGGGCGCCTCGAGGTTGACCTTGAGCTGCGGAAACCGGGCGAGCACCGCGGCGCCGGCGCGCCGATCGACCTCGATCGAGCGCAGCGGGTAGCGCTTGTTGGCGCGATTCGTCGTCACTCGAAAGGTCGCGACCGGTCGCGCCGCCAACGCCGCTTCCGCCGCTGCGACCGCCCCGGCGTCGAGCGACTCGGCGGACGCGTCGATCCGGGTCGCCGGCGAGACCGACGTGACGCCGAACACGCGGGCGAGCGCCTCCACTGCCGTGCTCCCGTGCTCCGGGTGGTGGACCAGGTAGCGGCCTTGCAGCTCCGCGACCTTGCAGCCGGGAAACGGCTCGAGCGCGTGCCGCAGGTTGCGGGCGAGGCGCGCGATGAAGTCGTGCCGGTTGCCTCCCTTGAGACCGATCTCGCCATAGCGAACGAGCGACGCGGCGGGGCTCAACGGGTCGCTCCGAGCCGTGCGAGATCGGCGACGATCCGCGGCAGGATCTCGACCACCTGCTCGATCTCACGATCGGTCGTGTCGCGCGCAAGGCTGAGTCGGAGCACGCTGCGAATCTCCGCTTCCACCAGCCCGACGGCCAGCAACGCGGCCGACAGTTGGTGGCTTCCCGAGTGGCACGCCGCGCCCGCCGACGCGATGACGCCGGCACGCTCGAGATGGTGCAACACGGCCTCCGCACGCACTCCCGGCAGCACCGCGGTGACGATATGGGGAAGGGTGGCGCCACCCGTGCCAAGGATGCGCGTTCCGGGAATCCGCTCGACCAGCGTGCTCGCAAGCTGGTCGCGCCGTCGTCGCAGTTCCTGGTGGACGAGCGGCGGGCACGCGGCAAGCGCGGCGACTGCGGCGCCAAAGCCGGCGATTCCCGGCACGTTCTCGGTACCGCTGCGCCGGTCACCCTCCTGGCCGCCGCCAGCGAGCTGCGGCACCAGTTGGGTCCGCGTTTGGAGCAGCAGTGCGCCGACGCCCTTGGGCCCGTGGACCTTGTGCGCCGAGACGGCGGCGCTGTCGATTCCGAGCGAAAACGGAGGCGGTGTCGGCTTGCCGAACGCCTGCACCGAGTCGAGATGGATCAGCGCTCGCGGCGCGCGCTGGCGGACGCACGCGACGATCTCGGCGATCGGATTGCGGGCGCCCGTCTCGTTGTGCCCCTCGAAGAGCGCCACGAGCCCCACTCGTTCGTCGAGTAGTGACTCGAGATGCGCAAGATCCACGGCGCCGGTCGCGAGCAGCCGGACTTGCAGGGCGGTTGCACCGGGCCGCGCCGCGATGGCTCGCGCCAGCGAGGGGTGCTCGGCCTGGCTCGAGACGATGTGCGTGGTTGCCGATCGAAGCGGCAGGCCGAGTACTGCCAGGTGATTGGCTTCGGTGCCGCCGGACGTGAAGACGACGCCGGCCGTCGCGATGCCGCAGTAGTGCGCGATGATCTCGCGTGCGCGATCGACCTCCGTTCGTGCCGCGAGTCCGGCGCGATGGGCCGAGGAGGGATTGGCCCACGACTCGGTGAGGGCGGCATGCACGGCAGCCGCGACGGAGTCGAGCGGGCGGGTGGTCGCGGCGTTGTCGAGGTAGACCATCGGCGCTGGCGAACGGTGCTCGGGGGTGGAGGAAGAGGTGGGGGCATCACCTTCTAGCCGGCCGCCCGTATCATTCGCCACTTGCCGCGAGGCGGAACGGTCGCGGAATGTAGGCAAGCGGGACCTGCGGGAGCGGATCGGTGCTGGTGTGCCGCGCGGACTTCAAATCCGTGGTGGGGCCCTACAAAGGCCCTAGGTGGGTTCAATTCCCATGCGCTCCCGCCACTTCGAAAAGCGGTCGCAGCAGAGAGAGCTGAAAAGAAAGTGGGCGGCCTCCCCCCGGAAGCCGCCCGCAACTTTCCGTAAGAGTCGTTTCAGCCAGGGATGACGACTCCGACCAGATTCTCCACTTCTTCCCCGCACCACGTCACACGTCGAGTTGCTCGGTCCAGCGGATTCAGTTCGGTACGGTGCCTGCGGCTCGACGCGCCGAGAACGCCTTGCGAAGGACCTTCAGAGCCGCAACCGTGGTGCCACGGTCGGATCATGTCGACCTATGTTCCGTAAGATGTTATTTGAAAACGACTTACGGTTGATTCCATTGATCGATCGATGAATGGTAATCATGAACCGAATTGCATGAATTAGTAATACGAACAAAACACTAAATACATCAAGTATGACCTAAGTCATTATTTTCAAGCAGTTTAAGGACTGCTAATCGGTTCATGGTTCGGATCGATCCTTCTCACTCTTCAGGCTCGCCGCCATCGTCCGGGCACGCTCTGAGAAAGCCGAGTCGGGATACTGCTTCAAGAGCTTGTCGAGCGTCTGGACCGCGCGCTTCACGTCCCGGGCGCGCTCGAGCTCGACCGCCTGCTGATAGAGCTGCCGCGCAGCACGATGCGACTTGAGCGTCGCGAGGTGAGGCTTGATCTCCGCGCTCTTCTCCCATTCCGCGACGCTGACGGCTGCCGTCGCGGCGGCCGCGAGCTTCCCGAAGCTCCCCTTGACGTCATCCATCGCGAGGAGCCCTTCGAGCTGCCGGCCGGCGCTCCAAAGCTCCTGGGCGCGCTGAACCTTCGAACGGCCGGCCTCGTCGAGCTTCTGCTCAGCCACCTTGATCTTCGTCTGCGGCGCGAACGAGCCGGGGATCTTGCGCAACTGGTCGAGGGCGGCCACCGCCGACGCGAACTCGCCAAGCTCGGTGAGGCGCCGCAGCTCTTTCAGGCCGCGCTCGACCTTCACGTAGTCGCCGCGCGGCATGCCGGGGCCGAGCTTCTTCACCGCCTCCTTGAGTGCCAGCACCATCTCTGCCGGTCGCTGTTCCTGCTCATGTCGGATCAGCTCCTTGCGCTCCGGTGTGGCGACAATGAAGAGCGGTGACACGATCTGGCCGTCGCGCCCGAAGTCGGTGAAGAGCTTGGGAAGCATGTCGCGATGGGCATCGCAGGTCGTACCGCCATGCTTCGCACAAACATCGCGCGTCTCGCCGTCGATCTCCTCCTTCTTCGAACCGTGGTCCTCCTGGCTGGCGAGGATCAGCACGGCGCCTTCGGCCGCCGCGCAAAACTCCTTGTCCTCGTAGAAGGCGATCGGCTGCCCCTGCTTCAGGTCGGTGGTCCAGCCATCGAAGTCGACGATGAGGACGGGTACGTTGCGAGCGGCGGCCTCCGCGAATGCTGCGTCGTACTTGTCGGCGAAGACGAGCTTTGCGGCGTCGGTGGCGAGCGTGAGCCAGAGGGCGAGCAGCATGGCGGCGGAACTCCCGGTGCGGCGGCGATGGGTGGCGATCACCGCAACGCGGCGCCGAGCTTATCCCGCGGCGTTGCTGCTGTTCGGGCTCGGTGGCTGTACGGCGAATCAGGCGCCGTCGACGCCCACCATCGCGCCCGACGAATGGCACCGTCTCGAGCAGGCGCGGCGACTCGAGGACGTCGGTTCGCACGAAGCAGCGATCGACTTGCTGCGGGACATCGTGTGTGCGTCACCGCGGTTCGTGTCGGCGCACCGGGCGTTGCAGAACCTCGAGATCGCCGACCATCGTCGCGGCGAGCTGCTGGTGCGCTATCGGGCGTTGCTCAACGCCGAGCCGGGGTCGGCCGAACGGTGGTACCTGTGGGGACGGATCCAGACCAGCACGGCGGCACAACGCGACGCGTTCGGACAGGCGCAACGGCTCGATCCGCGTTGCCCATGGCCGTTTCTCGGTCTTGGCGCGCTGGCGCTCGGCGAACAGCAACCAGTCGTGGCGCTCGATCTCTTTCGGCAGGCGCACGATCTCCAGCCCGCCATTCCGGACTTCGAGCTCGGCTTCGTGCGCGGGCTCCTGGCGGCACCGGGGCTGTTCGAGGTGGGTGGTGGCCTGCTGGCAGGAGCGCTGGAAGAGGAGCCGTGGAGTGTCGAGCGGGTGCTCCTGACTTCCGACTATTTCGAGCGCGCCGGACGTCGTAGGGAGGCGCTCGAGCTGCTCGGTCGGCTGCTCGCACGCGTGCCGAGGAACGATGAAGTCGCGCGGCGATTGCTCGAGCGGCTCGAACGCGATGGGACGGTCGACGACGTGCTCTGGCTGACGCACGAGCTCGAGGTCGCCGCCGACGAGCCGAACGTGGCGGTCGTCCTGGCGCGCTGCCACGCCATGCGCGGCGACGCGGTTGCGGCGATCGCCGCGTGGGATGCGATGCCCGAGCTCGCCGCCGAGCAGTACGCATCACGGCGCCTCCTCCTGGTGCTGCGCGGCGAGCCGGCGCGCGCGCTCGCGCTCGAGGCGCCGCGATTTCGTGCACTCGCGGCGGTGGGTGCGCCGACGGTGGCCTACGACGCGGCGTGTCGGATCGCGGCAGCCGGAGCAGCGGACGGTGCGCTCGACGCGGTTGCATTGGCTGCGACCTTTCGCGACCTCGGATGGATCGAGGAGGCGATCGCACTGCTGCGTCCGGCGCGGCGCGGCCCCGCTCACGATCCGGCGGCCGACACGCTCCTCGGTCAACTGCTCTGCCAGCGGCAGCTCGAAGCGGAGCTCAAGGTCGCGACACTCGAGACCTACCGCCGCCAAACCGAGGGGCGACTCGTGCCCGATCTGGCGACCTTTCGCGATCAGGTCGCAGCGGCGACGCGGCGCGCCACCGGCCTCGATCTGATGGCCGAAGTCGTGTGCCAGTCGTTCTGGCCACTCGGAGAGCTGATCGATCCGACGGTCGACCACGGTCTGCCGCGCTGGTTTCGCGACGGCGGCCGCTTGCTCGTGATCGGGCAACGGCGCGGTCAGCCGCCCGAGCTCTTCCTGGCGCCGATCCTGGCGCGCGCACGGGCCGGTCCGCAGGACGCGGAGCTCTTTTTCGTCGAGGGAACGCTGATTCCGGGATGGCTCGAGCAACAGGGAGCGCACTTCGCGGGCGCCGCGCTCGACCGCTTCGTCTGGATCGACGTCGCCGCGGTGGAGGACGATGTCGCGCGGCTGCTCGCGCTCGAGCGCGAGGTCGGCGGCAAGCGCGAGCGGGTGCTCGCCGACCCGATCGAGCACGCGGTCGATCGCCGCGCACGCCTCGCGATCGACGAGCCGGGCGAGGTGGCCACGAAGCTCGAGCTGCGGGCGCTCGCCGATTGGCGCGCGCGCGATCCGGCGAGTGATCGCGCCGTGCTGCTCGCCGAGTCGCTCGACGCCGTCCTCCAGCACGAGACGGGACACCTCGAGGACGCGCAGCGTTTCCTGCCGCTCTCCTCGAAGATCTGGAGCCAGTTGCCGACGCTCTTCTCGCTCGGGTTCTCCGCTCGCCGCATCGAGGAGTGGCTCGAGATGCGAGCCGAGTGCTGCGCGCTGGTGCGCGCCCGCAACCCCTACCTGGTCCTTGCGGAATGCACGTCGCAGCTCAGCGGCCACACCACACTCACGCCGCACGGTGACGGCTATCGCGAGCTCCTCGACCGGCTCGTGAAGGAGATCGACGAGTCGCTGGCCGCCTACCCCGGACTCGATCCCACCCGCAACCTCCTGCAACAGCTCGATCGCCTCACGTCCGACGAGGTCCGCGAGCTGGCTCGCCGAGTCCTCGCCGATCTCGGCATCGAGACGCCGTAGCGGCGGCCGCGACGCCATTTCTCGCCGCTAGTTCGCGCCGCGGCGCAGGACGATCACCTTGATCGTGCGCAACAGGATGAGCAGATCGACCCAGATCGACAGGTTCTTGATGTAGTAGAGGTCGTAGCGCAACTTCTCGATGGCATCCTCCAAGGTGGCCCCGTACCGGTATTGGACCTGGGCCCAGCCCGTGATCCCCGGCTTGACCAGGAGTCGTTGGGCGTACAGGGGGATCTTCTCTTGGAGCTCGGCCACAAAGTGAGGGCGCTCCGGGCGCGGGCCTACCAGGCTCATCTCTCCCCTGAGGACGTTCCACATTTGCGCTAACTCGTCGAGTCGGCTCTTCCGAAGCCACCGGCCCACCCGCGTGATTCGCGGGTCGTCCTCCTGGGCCCAGACCGGCCCGCTGAGTGCCTCGGCATCGCGCCGCATCGTGCGGAACTTAAGCAGGGTAAAGGGGCGTCCCCG
>CAYRQC010000596.1:0-8996 GCA_964426265.1 uncultured Phycisphaerales bacterium
TGTGGCGGTCGGGATCCTCGATGTCGAAGAAATCGGCGGCGCGGTCGTGGATCACCGACGGTGCGAACGGCCGGAACGCCTCGCGGAACTTGATCTTGGCGTTCACCGTCTCCTTCATGTCCTTGCGACCGGGGTCGGCGATGATCGAGCGCGCCCCGAGCGCACGCGGACCCCACTCGAACCGCCCGCGAAACCAGCCGCCGACCTTGCCGGCCGCCAGCTCCTCGGCGACCCGCGTGTAGAAGCGGTCGTTGTCCTCGATGTGCTCGAACGGGATCTGGTTCTCCTTGAGGAAGGTCTCGATCTCGCGCGGGCCGTACTCGCTGCCGAGGAAGGCGTGGTCGAGCGCTGGTGCCTTCTTCGGCTGGCCGAGGATCTCGTGGTAGCCCCACATCGCAGCGCCGACCGCGCCGCCGTCGTCGCCCGCCGCCGGGTGGATGTAGATCTCCTCGAACGGCGTGTTGCGCAGCACGATGTGGTTGGCGACGCAGTTCAAGCCGACGCCACCCGCGATGCAGAGCTTGGTGAGCCCCGTCTCGCGCTGGAGGTGGGTCGCCATCTTCACCAGGATCTCCTCGGTCACCTTCTGGATGCTGCTCGCGACGTCGCAGTAGAAGGGGTCGAGCGTCTTGTCCTCGTGCTTGCGGTCGCGCGGCGGGGCGCCCATCACCTCGCTGAACTTCGCCGATAGCGTCGAGTTCGGCGACCAGTGGTAGGAGAAGTGGCTCATGTCGTGCCAGAGCGAGCCGTCGTCGCCGATCTTGATCATCTTCTTGATGCGATCGACGTACTTCGGCTGCCCGTAGGGCGCCATGCCCATGAGCTTGTATTCGCCCTCGTTCACCTCGAAGCCGCAGTAGGCGGTGAAGGCGCTGTAGAGCAGCCCGACCGAGTGGGGGAAGCGCATCTCTTTCACGATCTTGATGCGGTTGCCCTTGCCGACGCCGAGCGTTCCGGTCGTCCACTCACCGGCGCCGTCGACAGTGAGAATCGCGGCGTGGTCGAACGGGCTGGTGTAGTAGCTCGACGCCGCATGCGACATGTGGTGGTCGGCGAACACGATCTTCGTCGAGTCGACGCCAAGCTGCTTCTTCAGCAGATCCTTGATCCAGAGCTTCTTGGTGAGCCAGGTGTGCATCGACTCGCGGAAGACCGACCAGGAGCGCGGGAAGGTCGAGAACGCGGTCGTGAGGATGCGCTCCAGCTTGATGAGCGGCTTCTCGTAGAAGACGACGAGGTCGACGTCGTGGATCGAGATGCCGGCGCGCTTCAGGCAGAAGTCGATCGCCAGGCCCGGGAAGCCCGAGTCGTGCTTGATCCGGCTGAAGCGCTCCTCTTCGGCGGCGGCGACGATGATGCCGTCGTGGACCAGCGCCGCCGACGAGTCGTGGTAGTAGAACGACAGCCCGAGGACGTACATGTCAGTCCTGCCTCCGCGCCCGTTCGAGCGAGTCGTTGTCGTTGCCCCACGGCGTCCACGAGGTCCCGCGGTGGCGCCGGATCTGCAGCGGATCGGCGAAGAGCGCCATCACGATCCCCGCCGGCGCGACCAACCCGATGTAGAGCACGGTCAGGATCACGCGCGACATCATGTGCCCGAACCGCTCCGTGAAGCGGTGGACCCGCTGCATCAAGGTGAGGGGTGGTGGTGGCGGCTCGGCCGGCGCTGCGGGCGAGCTGGCCTCCGGCGGCTTGGCGACAGCGGCGTCACTCACACGGGACTCCGGGTTCCTGAAAAAACGAGGCAAGACTATAGCCCGGCTTTTGAGGCAGCCTGGGCTTCGGGGTCGCACCCGCCAGCGTCACTTCGTCAGTGTCATGCCGTCATCGTCATTTGGCCGCCATCAGCTCGTGGGCGCAGCCGCAACGGCGGCCGCCGTGATGGCCCGCTCGTAGGTGGCCACCGTCGCTTCCACCATCGCGTGCAGCGGGAACTGCTCGCGCACGTCATGGAGCGCCGCGCGGCCGAGCCGGCGCCGCTCCTCGGGAGCATCGAGCAATCCACGGATCCGGCTTGCGAGCTCCGCGACATCACCCTTCGCCACGAGCAAACCGTTCTGCGCGTCGCGCACGAAAGAGAGCACGCCGCCGACTCCGGTGCAGATGACCGGCCGCGCCTGCGCCATCGCCGACAAGATGAAGATTCCGTGCCCTTCGCTCTCGCCGACCGACACATAGAGGTCGATCGGTCGGAAGAGATCGGCAATGCGCGCGCGCGGCAGCGCAAAGGTGACCTGCTTCTCGATTCCGAGGGCACGCGCGCGCCGCCGCAGCTCGTGCTCCTGCGGCCCCTCTCCGATGACCAGGAAGTGGGCGCGCGCGCCGCCGTCCAGCACCACTTTCGCCGCGTCGAGGAAGGTCTCGAGCCCGCGTCCCGCCGCGAGCCGTCCGACGGTGCCGACCACCGGCAGCTCGTTCGCGCGCGGCTCGTTGCCGTGCTCGTCGTTGTCGAGGTCGAGCGCGGAGAGGCTCGCGGAGACGCCGTTCGGGATCACCTCGATCCGCTCGCGTGGAAAGCGACCGAGCGTCACCAGCGCCTGGCGAACGTCCTCGCTGACCGCGATCGCATGCGTGGTCGCGCGCGGCGCGAGCCGGAGCGGTTTCGCGATCGGCGTGTTGACCGTCACCACATCGGGAAGGTCGAGCTGCTGTGCAATCAGTGAGCCGATCGCCGCCAGCGGATGGCTCTGTGCATGCACGATCTCGGGATCGAAGTTGCGTACCAGCTCGACCAGCGCCGGCAAATAGAGCAGATCACGCCAGAAGACGCCGTGCACCGGCGCGCGCACGATCGGGATCTCCTGCTCCTCGAGGGCGCTGTCGAGGATCCCGCCCGGCGCCATCACGGCGACTTTGTGGCCGCGCAGCTTGAGCTCACGGGCGAGGTTCACCGTGTTGAGGCTGGTGCCGCGCAGTGAGAGCGGCGCCGACAGCAGCAGGATGCGCGGCAGCATCAGTCGCGCGCTCCGCCGTCGGGCGCTTCGCCGAAGACCAGCTCGCGGTAGAGCGGCGAGCGGTCGAGCAGCTCGGTGGGCGGTCCGAGCGCGGCGACGCCACCATGTTCGAGCAACACGACCTGGTCGACGGCGAGGTTGGGAGAGAGCCGGTGGGTCACGACCAGCGTGATGCGGCCGGCGCGATGCGCGAGGACGTGACCGAGGATCGCCTCCTCGATCGGGCGGTCGAGCGCGCTGGTTGCTTCGTCGAGCAGCAAGATCGCCGGGTCGCGGTAGAGGGCGCGGGCGATCGAGAGACGCTGCCGCTCGCCGGCCGAGAAGGCGCGCGACTCGACGAGGGTGCGGGTGCCGGCGGGCAGCTCGGCGAGCAGCTCGGTGAGCCCCGCGGCGGCGAGCGCCTGGTCGAGGCCGATGGTCCGTGGCGGCACGCCGAGCGTGACGTTCTCCTCGATCGTCCCCCGGAACAAGAAGGTCTCCTGCGTCACGAGGCCGATGCGGGCGCGGAAGGCGGCCGGTTCGAGCTCTTCGAGCGGGATGCTTTCGAGCTCGATGCGGCCCGAATCGTAGCCCCGCAGTCCCGCCACCAAGTCGAGCAGCGTCGACTTGCCGGCCCCGGAGCGACCGGCGACCAGCAGCGCGCTGCCGGGGCGCACGGTGAGGCTCACGTTCGAGAGGATCGGTGCGCTCTCACCCACGCCGACGCCGCGCAACGTGAGGCCGTCGCGCAGGGTCGGGAACGGCTGCTGGCCGCGGATCGGCGGATGGGGCGGCACCGCGGCGATCAACGCCCGCAGCCGGAGGGCGGCGGCAGTTCCGCGGCGCGTCCGGACCTGCGTGTCGGCGAGCTTGCGCATCGGGTCGAGCATGGACGCGAGTACCGCGAAGAAGGTCAGCAGCGCCTCGGCGGAGAGCTGCTCGGCGACGACGCGCTGCGCACCGATGAGGATCACCGCCGCCGCGGCGCCACCAACCAGCAGCTCGAGCAGTGGGCTCGAGAGCGCCTCGTGGCGGTCGAGCGTGACGAGGTTGCCGGTGAGCTCGGTCTGGACGTCGAGGAAACGGCGCCGCTCGCGCGCCTCCAGCCCGAACGCGCGCACCACGCGACGGCCGCGCAGCCCCTCCTCGACTAACGCGACGAGCGCTCCCGTCTGCGCCAGCGTGTGACGCGCGCGGTCGCGCAGCCGCCGCGAGAGGAACAGCACGAAGCCCGCCGCCACTGGAAAGAGGACGCCCATCACCAGCGCGAGGCGGGCGTCGATCGCGATCAACAGCGCGAGCTGGAAGAGCAGCTTGAAGGGCTCGTGGACGACCTTGCTGAAGACCTTCTGCAGGGCGTTGCGGATGGCGTCGAGGTCGGCCGTGAAATGGGCGAGCAGCTCCCCTTGTGCCACGTCGACGGCGGCGCCTTGCAGCAGCGCGTCGTGCGCCTCGGTCGCGATCTCCTGGACGGCGCCGTGGACGAGCGGAGCGGCCAGCCAATCCATCGCCAACTGCGCCAGCGCGGAGACCACCATGGTCACCAGCAGCAGCCCGAGCACCGACAGGAGCGCGGCGAACGGCGCGCCCTCGGTGACCAGCGCGAAGAGCCAAGAAAGCAGCGGCCGCAGCGGCGGCCACACGTTGGCGGTGAGCGCCGCAATCCGCGTGGCCCAGTGCGGATCGAAGAGGATGACGAGCAGCGGATAGGCCGTCGTCAGCGAGACACCGCCGAGCAGCGCGCTCACCAGTGAGGCACCGAGCAGCGCCGCGAGTCGGCCGGGCCGCGCCAGCGGCCGGCGGAAGACCCACTTCAGTGCTGCGCGTTCTTCGCTTGCTGCCACTTGATTGCCGTGAGACGAGCGACCGCGCGCCACAGCTCTGCGAGCGGCGGCCGGTCGTGCTGCCGGTTGGTGCGATAGAGCGCCAGGAACCGGTGGCGGGCGCGCCATGTCACCCGCTGGAAGTCGGGAAAGGAAGCGTTGAGGCGCATGAGGTCGCGCGCCGCCCGCGGCAGGTCGATGCGGCGCTGGCGGCGGATCCCGTCGGCGTCGACGAAGACGATGCGATCGGCCGCCGGCGGGACGAGCAGGTTCTCCGCCTTGAGATCGCGGTGGGTGAGCCCGCTGTCGTGGAGCCGCGCGAGCGCGCGCGCCAGCTCGCAGAGCAGCGGCCACGAGCGGTCGATGCCGCGGTGCTCGAGATGGCGGTGGAGCATCTCATGCTCCTCGAGGAACTCGGTGACGAGCAGGCTCTCCGGCCGGCGCATGCGCGTCGTGCTCTCCAGGAAGAGCAGCGTCCGCGGCGTCGCCAGCTCCGCCATCTGAAGCCGGAAGAGGTTCCGCCAGACCCGCCGCGCCCGGCTGCCGCGCGCCAGTCGGCGCAGGCCGCCGCGATCGTCGAAAAGCTTGACCGCCAGCGGGCACCCGTCGACTTGCACACGCCACACTTCGCTCGCACCACCTCGATGGATGAGCTCTCCAAGGTCGCCCCGACTGCTGACGGGGCGCAGGTGCCAGTTCCAGATCCAGAGCTTCAAGGTCTCGGGCATGGGGAGCGCGCTGACCCCGCGGCCGCTGGGCACGGTGATGGGCGCAAAGGCGCGGCCGCGACCGTCGCAGCGCTGCTCGTGGTGGCGGTGGAAGCGGTCGCGCGACGCTTCGGCGAGCGCGGCGAGACGACGGAGAAACGCGTGGCGAGTGGCGCGATCGGCCGGCCAAGAGCGCCCACCGTAGCCGGCCAGGAAGTGGAGCTTCTCGGTGGCGGTCGCGCGGCAGTGGAAGAAGTGGTCGAGGTCGAGCAGGTCGCGGCGCGGAGCGAACGGCACGCGGGTTCGGCCAAACGGTGCGCGGCCGATCGGTGGCGCCGCACCGGCGTTGCCGCGCCCGCTCCCGCGCGCCGGATGAGCGCGGTGGAAGTCGATGAGCCAGAGTCGGTCCGCTGGCGCAGCGGTCGGATCGACGAGCACATTGCCCGGGTGCAGATCGCAGTGGACGACTCCTGCGGCGTGCAGCCGACGCACGAGCGCGCCGAGCTCGCGCGCCAGCTCGCGACGCTGCTGCGGACCGAACGATTCGTCGCGCCACACCGCAGCAAGATCACGCGCCCCGACGATCCAACGACTGAAGAGCACGTCACAGCCGTTCACGCGCCGCAAAAGCAGCAGCGGCTCGGGCACCGGCAACCCGACCTTGCGCAACGCGCTCGCCACCAGGAACTCGCGCACCGCCGGCGAGCGGAGCAGTGCGCCCGCGCGTGCCGTAACTCCCCGGCTCGCCGCGAAGAGCTTGCGCGCGAGCGGGCCGATCGAGCTCTCCACCCGTTCCGTGGCACGCACGCGTTCGGGCAGGCCGTCGGCGGGGGCCGGACGCGGCGCCGCCGCGAGCGCGGCCAGCTCCGCGACCGGAATTGGCGCGCCGTTCGTCAGCGAGTCGAGAGGCGGCTCTTGGTTCACGGCGGCTCGTCGGAACAATACGGGCAGCGCCTTCGGAGCCCACCCTGACGATTCTCGACCGCCAGTTCCTGCTCGAGCTGACGCTGAACCTCGTCTTCACCCTCGCGGTGATCACGACCATCGCGCTCTTCGCGATCGCCGGCAACGTGTTCTTCAGGCATCGCGAGGTCGACTTCGTCCTCTTCCTGACGTTCATCCGGTACACGCTGGTCCAGGCGCTGTCGATCCTGTTGCCGCTCTCGTTGCTGATCGCCGTCGTCTTCGTCTACGGCCGCGCCGCCGCCGACCACGAGATCACGACGCTCAAGGCGAGCGGCGTCCATCCCTACCGGATGATCTGGCCGGGGGCGCTGCTCGCGCTGCTCCTTTGCGCGGTCACGCTCGAGGTCGAGAACTCGTGGGCGCCATGGGCGATGCACCAGATGAGTGTCCTGCCGCAGCAGGAGGGGACCATCAAGGCGCTGCTCGAGAAGCGGATCGCCGCCGACGAGCGCGCCGTCGACTTCGGTGACAAGGAGGTCCAGCGCAAGCTCTTCTGGGAGTCGGCGGAGATGGTCGCGACGGGCGGCATCGTGCTGAATCATGTGCTGCTGGAAAGCACGGTTCGGCGCAAGGAGGGCGACCCGCGGCCGCCCGAGACGACCCACCTGCGAGCCGACCGCGCCGTCGTGCGCTTCGACGAGCGCCATGACCGGGTCGTGCTCCGGCTCGAGGAGTGGCGCATGCTCTCCGGCGTCGTCGAGGGCGCCAAGCAGGAGGCGCTCGTCCTCACCTTCGACTTCGAGCGGGACGATGACCGCACTCGCCTCAAGCTGCAGTCCCTGGGGGAGCTCTTCACGCTCGCTGCGCGCGGCCGGGAGACGGTGGCGCTCGGTGGCGCGCCGCTGTCGCTGCTGCGCTACTACTCCGTGGCCGAGGTCGAGGGACGGATCCACCAGCGGCTGGCGCGCGCCGCGACGCCGCTGCTCTTCCTGCTGCTCGGTGTGCCGCTCGCGCTGGTCTTCCGCAGCGGCAACCGGTTGATCGCGTTCCTGCTCGCGAGCCTGATCGCGATGTTCGTCTACTACCCGAGTGAGCGGCTCGGCAACGTGCTGATGACTGAACAGCTCGTGGGACCCGTGCTCGCGTGCTGGAGCGGCAGCCTGCTGCTGGTCGCGATCGGTGGCGGGCTCCTTGCGTTCGTCGTGCGCCGATGATCCTCGATCGCCTCGACCGTTACGTCATCCGCCACTTCTTCGGCTCGCTCGCGGTCGTCTTCGTCTTCTTCTTCGGCTTCTTCATGGTGATCGACCTCTTCGCCAACGCCGACGAGTTCGTCGACACCGCGCACAAGCACGCGATCCCGGCCCGCACGATGGCCGGCTGGGTGGCCGGCTTCTACCTCTACAAATCGCCGTCGGTCTTCCTGCAGGTGGCGCCGTTCGTGACCGTCATCAGCGCGATCGCCGCGGTCGCCCGCATGAACCGCCAGAACGAGCTGATCCCGGTGTTGATGTCGGGGCGCAGCATCTTCCGGATGCTGCGGCCGCTCTTCTTCTGCGCCGGCGCACTCACCCTGTTGATGCTCGGCGTGCAGGAGCTGGTCGCTCCGGCGGCCTCGGACCATCGCCTGGCGCGCCAGAGCTTCCTGCGCGAAGGGGAGCAGTCGACGCGGATCCGGACCCAGCTCGAGGATCACGAAGGGCGCTACTGGTCGGCCATCAAGATCGACCCGATCTCGGGTCTGCTGGAGCGCGCCTCGGTTCGCCGTGTCGTCCGTGACCGCATCGAGATCGTCG
Source organism: uncultured Phycisphaerales bacterium (assembly GCA_964426265.1). GTDB lineage: Bacteria > Planctomycetota > B15-G4 > B15-G4 > SIAN01 > SIAN01. Next base: position 8,166 of record CAYRQC010000596.1, read on the forward strand.
ACCTCGCGAACGCGCGCTACGACGCGGCGCGCGGCGGGTGGACCATGGCGGGCGGCGTCCACGAGATCGTCGCCGACGCCGACGGGCAGACCGACCACGTGCTCGACCTGCTGCCATCGGATCTCACGCCGCGCCGGATCACGGCCCAGGAGAAGGAGCCCTTCGACCTCTCGTTCGCCGAGCTCGGCTATCTCTTCGGCGCCACCCGCCAGTCGCGCTTCCAGGTCCTGATGCACTACCACGTGACCTTCCCGCTCGCGAACCTGCTGCTGCTGCTGCTGGCGATCCCGTTCGTGCTCCGCTACGACCGCCAGCGCGTGATGCAAGGCTTCGCGATCGCCTTCTTCCTCTGCGTCGCCTACTTCGGGGTCGATGCGGCGCTCCGCACCCTTGGCGAGAGCAAGCTCCACCCGGTGCTGGCCGCGTGGTTCGCGCCGCTCCTCTTTGGCGCGCTCGGGATCAGCCTGTTCGACGGGATCCGGTCGTGAGGCATGGCGCGATGATGCGTCGCGCGCGCGATGGCGCTTGGAGACGCGGGTTTCCGCGATGAACGATCCTCGTTCGGACGATGACGTGGTGCCGGAGGGCGCGCGCGCTGGTCGCGCGCCCGATCCGGTCGACACCTTCGTCGAGAGCTGCCTCGACTGCGAGCCGGCCGCGCGCGCCGCGCGGATCGAGCAGATCTGCGCGGACCATCCGCAGGCCGCGACGGAGCTGCGCAAACGGCTCGCGGCGCTCGCGGAGCAGGGGCTGCTCGACGACGCGCTCCCCGAGCGGTTCGGCGAGTTCCGGATCTTGCGGCGGCTCGGCACCGGCGGGATGGGCGAGGTC
>CAYRQC010000597.1:0-3188 GCA_964426265.1 uncultured Phycisphaerales bacterium
CTTCGGCTCCTCGCCCTCGCGCCAGCGGTATACCCGGAACCCCAAACGCAGTAACGGCTGGTTGCGGAGGCTCTCGCGCAGGGCATCGACGCCGGCGGGCGGGGCCCACTCGACTTCGATGCCGTTCGCGGTCGCCTTCGCAGTCAGGGCGTCAGGCGGCTTCAGGACGCGCTCGAACTCCCCCTCGCGAGCACTCTTCTGGTGGAAGAGTTCGAGCTGCGAGGCGGAGAAGACGAGCTCGTTCGAGAAGCGCAGCCCGGCACCGGCCGGGATCCGGACGAGTTCCGCAGCGGGGAGCTCCGACACAGCGCGACTCGGAAGCGACTCGCGACGAACCTCGACGCCGGCACGAAGCAGCTGCACCAACTCTTCGTTCCGGTCCCGGAGTTCCCGTCCCTGGTCGTAGCTGGTCCAGGAAAGGAGGGCGGGCACCGTAGCGGCGGCCAGAAATGCTGTCAACAGCAGTGCGTTCCCGCCGCTCGGGTGAGGAGACCCGGCCGGTGCATTTCCTGGCATCGTTCCGGCGGTCATCGTCCTGCTCCGCCGCCGTCCGATGGAAAGTCGAAACGGAGCGCGATCTCGGCGCGTACCGGCGGCGCCGTGAGAGTCGTTGAGGCGAGCGCCCATTCGACCGGGGGGACGCGTTCGATCGAGAAGCGCAAAAGTGCTCGAGGGGGAGCCACGTCCGTCGGACCGGTCAGTGACTCGAAGAGTGCGATCGCCTGGTCGATCGCCGCCCGCGTCGTCACTCGCAGGACGAGCCCACCATTTTCGGGGCGAATCAGCGTCGCATGATCGATGAGGAGCGGAGTCGCACCCTGCACCGATACCGCGAAAAAAGCGGCGGCAACCGCTCGCTGCGTCTGCTCGGCCATCTGGGCGGAATCGTTCGACAGGGACCCGCTGATGGATGGCGTCATCAAGCCAAATCGTGCGCTTGTGACCCCCGGGTACGCCTTCAGCTCGGCGGGCATGGTCAGCAGCTGCTGTTCGAGGCGCGCGCGGTCGGCCGTGGGATCGAACGGCGGCGGTCGCGCGACGCGTGGATAAAGATAGTCAGCCGCCCGCCTCGCCCCAGCGAACCACGCGTTGACGACTTCCGCTCGCTCGTGCTCGAGCGAGCGGGCCATCGATCGCGCTGCCTCGACCTCCGACTCATTCGGGGGTGCGCCATGCGCACGCACGCGGGCGGTACCGTCGTCCAGGGCCGCTCGAAGCTCCTGGCGCAACGACGCGCACCGCCCAAGCGCGGGTCGGGTCGCACGCCAGAAATCGACGCACGACCAGGTGACGGCCGCCAGGGCAAGGGTGAAGCCGAGGGCTCTCATGCGCCGTCCGCCGGCGCCACCAGCGCCGCCTGCAGGGAGACGATCAGCGCACCATCCTCACGCTTCTCCGTCGAGACGCCGGTGACCGCGAGCCCGGCGCGCTTGGCCAAGAACTCGCGGATCGTCTCGGCGGCACCGGGTAGTCCGTTTTCGACTTCGAATACGAGGCGCGCTTCGTCGCTCGGCTCGCCTGGCACGAGCTGCAACGAGACGAGCCGATAGAAGACCTCGGGATCGGAGAGCACCTGGAGCAGCCGGCTCGGGAAGCCAGTGAGTTGACGGGTGCGCGCCGCCGCGCCGATGATCGCCCGTGTTCGCTCGTCGGCAGCAGTGGCGAGTGCTTGCGCTGCGTCCCACTCCTCGCCGGCGCTCCAGCGCGTCCGCTGCCGCAGCTCGCCGACCTGTGACTCGAGCGTTTGCAGCTCGCGAGTCGCCCCGAACCGAGTCGCAGTCAGCCCGAGCGACAGCAGCAGCAACGCTCCGGACCATGCCGGCAGCCGGCGTGCCGTGATGCGGGCTCGCGGAGGCGTCACGAGCGACCACGGTTCGCCCCCCCGATCGAGCGCCGCGACGGCAAGCCCGATGGCCGTGCCGAAATGGAGCGGGTGGTGCGCGCCGGCGCTCGTCGACGTGATGAAGTGGCGCGGGGCGTGCGGAACTGAGACCTCGAGATGCAGCTCTTCGCTCAGCGCTCGGCGCAAGCTGTCCTGCCGCGCCGCATCACCGAGCAGCACGACCCGCTCCAGCGCCGTCCCGTCATGCGCACCGAAGAGCGCTCGGTGCGCCTCCCGATGTTCGGACGCGAGACGAGCGGCGAATCGAGCGACCTCGACGTCGCTCGGTTGCTGACTCGGTGCTGCTGCGTCGCTCAACATGCCGCAACCGTAGGGCAAGGTGCGCCAACGTGCGCCGAACTCGGAGAGGTAGAGAAGGTCGGTGCGCGTCCGGCAACACTCGATGACCAGCCGACGTCCCTTTACCGGCCATTCGAGCTCGGCATAGCGCGCCAACGCGAGTGGTCCGGCGACCAGCCCGTCGAGCGGCAGCCCGAATCGTCGCACGTCGCCGACGAAGCTCTTCACGAGGTCGCGTTGCTGAGCGAAGAAGTCGGCAACCAGCCCACCCCGTCCATTCGACTGCGGGCGGCTGGTGCGAACGAGCCATGGTTCGAGATCACTCGCAATCACCTGATGCAGCTCAAACTGCAGCAGCGCCGGCGCACGTGCCGGATCGGCCACCGGAACCTCGACCCGCCCGTGTTTCGCGCCGATCGTCGGCAGGGCGACGAAGAGGGGATCGGCCAGCGTCGAGCGGCGCGATTGCAACAGATCGGTCAGGGCGCGCCCGACGGCGTCAGCCAGGTGTGCGCGGAGCGGCTCCGCACCCTCCCCGGTCTCCGTGTAGGGCTGATCGATCACGTCGACGATCTGGTAGCGACTGCCCCGGCGCTCGAGGTGGACCGCCCGAACTGCGCCTCCGGTCAGGTCCACTCCCCATGCAGCGGGTCGCATCACCGCTCACCCTCCCGCAACAACGGGGCGGCCGATCAGTCGCGCGACGAGCTGCAGGTCGGCCCAGGCGTCGTGCTTGGCCGCGGGGTTCCGCAACAAGTACGCCGGATGAAAGGTGGGAACGATGGTCATTCCGCCCGCCTGGTGGACGCGCCCGCGTGCCGCGCTGATCGCCCTGACCTCCGGTAGGAGGGCACGCGTCGCTGGCAACCCGAGGGTGCAGACGAGCTTGGGCTGGAGCGTGGCGATCTGGCGCTCGAGGAAGGGGGCACACGCGCGCACCTCATCGGGTTCCGGCGTCCGGTTCTCGGGCGGCCGGCACTTGACGACGTTGGCGATCAGGCAATCC
>CAYRQC010000598.1:0-2628 GCA_964426265.1 uncultured Phycisphaerales bacterium
CTCCGGACCGTTGAGCAACCCGTTGAGCTTGAGGGTCGGCTTGTCATTGCCGATGTTGAGGTCGATCATGGTGAGCTGGACGCGACCGATCTTGTCGAGCCCGGCGTCGATCGCCTGTATCACCGAGTTCAAGTAGTCGAGACCTGAAGGCAACCGCGGGATCGAGCCGGAACGGCCGAGCTCCGACGAGAGATCCCGGTAGCGCTTCTCGAGCTCGTCGTGCGCCTGCTTGCTGGCCATGAGCGGAGTGATCGTCCCGGCGGTGACCTTCTCGGCGAGCGCCATCGACTCGGCGTGCTGCTGGTACTCGTTCAGCACGGCGCTCGCCGCCGCGTAGAGCTCCCGCTGGCGGAAGTTGTGGCGCTTGATGCGCTCGATGCAGAGCAGCGCGACGCTGATGAGTGCGACGATCGCGAGGCACGCCAACGACACCTTCACCTGGTCGAAGCGCCGCGCGTAGCGCACCTCCTCCTGGCGGAAGTCGACGCTGCTGCCCCCCTCCGTCCCCGCGAGCCGCAGGGCCAGCCCGAGCGCCGCCGCCCCTTCGGTGTTGGCGAGCTCCAGCGACGCATCGTCAAGCTCGTGCGCCACTCGGCTGAACGGGCGCGCCACTTCGACCGGTGTGCGCAGGCACGACTCCACGTGAGCGACAAACTCCTCGCGGCGCGCCGCCGTGCCGAGCAGGAGAACCTTCGTCGCCTCGACTGCGGGACCGATCTTGAAGAGCGCGCGCTGCACCTCCCGCTTGAGCCGCATGAAGTAGTCCGGCAGCGGTCGTTTGCCCGCGCGTGCCACGTCTTCGGGGAGATCGTCGACGACCACCAGCGTCTCGTCGCCGTCGCCCTTGATCCCCTTGTCCGCTTTCGCCCCGTGCGAGGGAGCGGCTCCATCCGCGGACGGCGACTCGGCGAAGGCGCCTGAACCCAACCGCAGCGCGCGCGCCGCGATCAGGGTTTCGCCGCGCACGATGAGCAGATGAGTGAGGTCGGCGTCGCATTCGAGCACGACGACGAGATCGGCCTTGGGTACCTGGTCCGGTGGGACATCGACGGACGGTCGTGGCGGCGCCACGAGATACCCCGTATGGCGCAACGCGCCATAGAGCGACGTCAAGTGGAGGTCGGCGAAGAGGGGGTCGATGCCGATCGTCCCGAGATCGCGCAGCACGCCCTGGACCGTCTCCTTGGTGCATGCCGCCACCAGCAGGCGCGAGCCGCCGCGGCCATCCGACTCGAGCCGCTGGTAGCTGACGACCACCGAGTCGATCTCGACCAGCTGGAGATGGCTCTCCGCCTCGAACTTCAGCACCTTGCCGATCTGCTCCGCTGCGGTGAACGGGAGCTCGAGCTCACGAAACGTGCAGTCGAGCGAAGCGAGCGCGACGGCCGCCGGATCCTTGATGAGCTTGCGCTGAGTGGCGAGCGCCCGCAGCCCGTCGCCGTAGCTGACGGGCAGCGGGTCGCCACCCTCCGCGACTGGCGCGGATGCCGGAACGTCGGCCGCGACGAAGCTCCGGATCTTCACGCTCTTGCCACCGCCTTCGATCTCGACGGAGCGGACGCGGGTGCGACTGAGGTCAACGGCCAGTTGAGTCGGCATGAGAGTCGGATTGTAGTCCCGTGGTGACCGGTTCGAGTCCACGCCGCCGGCCGCGACCAGCGGCCGCTCGTTGGAAACCCCTCCTACTTCGACGCCACACCCAACGCCAGGCCACGCCAGCGACGCGCTTGATCCGCTGTGAGCAGTGATTCGACCTGACGATCCGCGGCGGCGGCGGCGGCGGCGACCCGCGACTGCCACGCTGCTTCCTCGGCGAGCACGCTCTGGCGCCACTCGTCGCGGAGGTGTGCCAGCGCGGCGCGTTGCTCACTCGAAAGATCGAGTGTCGCCATGCGCTCGACGGCATCGTCGGCAAGGTCGGCGAGCGTCGGCGGCTCGCCGCGCGCCCGCTGTGCCGCGACGACCGCAGTCGCTCCGACCGCACACCAGAGCAGCGCGTTCGCCACCATCCAACCGAAGGCGCGGCGAGGCGCACTCGCGAGATTTCGATCATCCGCCATCACGCTCGACTCCTCCGCGCGAAGCGCCGTCGTTTCAGCGCGGTTGGCCACCGTCCGTGGACTCCGCGGCCGGCGCGGCCACCGGGGGTGGCGCCGGGAGAACCATCTCGAAGAAGCTCGGCGCCGCGGCGCGACCGCGTTGCCACCGCTCGAGCACGCGCCGGAGTGCCGGATCGGACGGGTCGAGCGCGGGCCGGCGAACCGCGGCCGTTGCCGTCTCCGGGCTCGACGCCACCCATGAGCCGCCGACGGCCAAGAGGAGGCCGGCAGCGAGCGCCGCGCTCCAGCGCAGCAGTCGCACCGACGAAAGCGGTGAAACCGGCGCAGGGGCGACTGCGATCGGAACCACGGTTCGCCCGGCTCGCGCCACGATGCGATCGACCAATCCAACCGGCGGCCGCAACGGCGCTGCGCTTCGCAGCGTCCGCCCGATCCCACGCCACTGCTTCGCCACCGCGGCGCAGCGCTGGCATCCGTCCAAGTGATCGGCCAGCAGGATCTGCTGCGGCGCGGGCAGCTCGCCATCCAGATGGAGGCTCAACCAGCCCAGCACATCGCGGTGGAGCTG
>CAYRQC010000599.1:0-3163 GCA_964426265.1 uncultured Phycisphaerales bacterium
GGCGGGGCTCGAGCTCCAGCTCACCCGCTTCTTCGAGACCCTCGCCGCCGAGGAGCCCGACGTCTGGCGCGAGATCGTCGTGGCCCACAACGACCTCATCAAAGGCTGGTCGTTGCAGGCGCCCAAGCTCTTCCGCGCCGTCGCCGATCTCGTCCACTTCGAGACGTCGCGCGGGCGCCTCTCGCTGCCGGAGATCCGCGCGGCCTCGGGCGACACCATCCACTACTTCAGCGATGACTCCGGGTTGAACCAGGAGCGGCTGCTCTTCGAGGCGCGCGGCCTCGTCGTGATCGACGCCTCGCGGTTTGCGGAGGAAGCGTTCCTCAAGCGCTACGCCAGCGAGCGCCCCGACGTGCGGCTCGATCAATTGCGGCCGGGCACCGGGAGCCTCTTCGCCGCCGCGCCCGACGAGCTGCCCGCCGTGCGCGGCCATTTCGAGCTCGCCGGGACCGCCGCTCGCGTCGTGCGTTTCGAGCCGTCCTCGCTGCCCGCCTTGCTGATCTACCCGCCCGCGCACGATCGCGTGAAGCGGGTGGCCGACGCGCTCGAGCAGAACGTCGTCAGCGGGCCGATCGCCGAGCTGATGCGCGATTTCCTCGCGCGTCGGGCGGGCGGCGGTGGACCGATCACGCCGGTGCTCCATCTCAACGCCGCGAGCACGCTGCTCCTCGATCTCGAACGGCGCGGCCGCACCGATCCAGTGTTCGCGCCGGCGCTCGATCTGGTGCTGCAGTCGGCGCGCTTCTTCGCCGGCAAGCGCATGAGCCCCGACGAGTCGCGGACCGCGTTCGAAAGCGCGATGGCGTCGCTCGCGGCCCTGGTCCGGCGCTGAGCGGATGACGAGTGAGCGCCTCCGCCGTCTGCTCGAACGCGAGCTGCCGCGGCTCCACATCGCCGGGCAGCGCGGGCTGGTCGAGCGTTTCGTCACGCTCGAACACGGCTGTGAGTTCGAGCGCATGGAGAGCTACGTCGAAAGTTGTCGCGAGCTGCTGCCGGCGGCGCGCGCGGCGGGTGCCGAGTGGCTCGCCGCGGTGCTGCGCTATCTAGTCGGGCGCACGCTCGCCTATCCGCTCGATCGACCGAAGGCGGCGCTGCCCGACCTGGTCGAGCTGGTCGCGGAGCTCGCGGCGGGGTCGCAGCGCGGCGGGATTCTCGCGGCGCTCGCGGAGCTCGAGCTGCTGCGCGCGTTCCACAAGATCGACGCGCCCGGATATCGCGAGACGCTGATCGCCGGGATCGGAACGTTGTGGCCGCGGCTCTCCGAAGATGTCGGACCGTGTACTGAGCTGCTCGACATCCATTGGCGGACCGGCTTCTGGTGTCGCGATCCCGCGCTGATGCGTGCGGCGCGGCGGCTGGCCGAGCGACAGCCGAAGATCCTGCGCTTCTCTGCGAGCTATTGGCATGCCCGCGAGCTGGCGCTCGAAGGGAAGCATGCCGATGCGGTGGCGCTGCTCGGCGGACTGCTCGAGGACGATCGGGAGCTGCGTGCATCGGGCGACCACTGGCGGCTCTACCTGGCGGTGGAGCTGGCGCATGAAGAGGCGTCGCTCGGGAGCGCCGAGTCGGCGGCTGCGGCGGAGCGGCGGCTCGACGCGGTGATGGTCGAGCTCGGTCGCGTGCGTGACCCGATGTTGCTGTGGGACGTCGCGCGGGCGCGCGCGGCCACGGCGCGGGCGCGCTCCGATGTCGCGAGCGAAGTTGCGGCACTTGCGGCGGGGCTCGACGTGGTGGCCGGTCTCGGGACCGATCGTGTCGAGGCGAGCCTCGCCGTGGCGCTCGGCGAGGTTGCATGCATCGCCGGTGATCCGGTCGCGTTCGCGCGCGCCCGCGACGTGGTGCGCGCCGTGCTCCCGCAGCTCCGCTCGTCGGCCGACCTCGAAGCGCGAGCGCGGCAGGTGCCCGGCCTATACTCCTGAGCCATGCTGCCTGCGCCGACGATCCGGATCGCCCCGTCGCTGCTCTCCGCCGACTTCGTCCGGCTCGCCGACGAGGTGCGCCGCGTGGAGGATGCCGGGGCCGACTGGCTCCATGTCGACGTGATGGACGGCCACTTCGTGCCGAACCTGACGATCGGCCTGCCGGTGGTGGAGGCGCTGAAGCGGATCGCGCGCCGGCCGCTCGACGTGCACATCATGATCAGCAACCCGCTCGAGTTCGCGCCGCGCTACGTCGAAGCGGGCGCCGCGCTGCTCACCTTCCACGCCGAGGCGACGCGCGAGCCGGGCAAGGTGATCGACGCCATCGTCGCCGCCGGCGGCCGGCCCGCGATGGCGATCAACCCCGACACGTCGATCGATCTTGTCGCGCCGCATCTCGGGCGGCTGGCGATGGTGCTCGTGATGAGTGTGTTCCCCGGTTTCGGCGGGCAGAAGTTCATGCCGCAGGTGCTTGGCAAGCTCGAGGCCCTGCGGGCCGCCGGCTATCGCGGTGACCTCGAAATCGACGGCGGGATCGGTCCGTCGACCATTGCCGCGTCGGCCAAGGCGGGCGCCAACATCTTCGTCGCCGGCAGCGCCATCTTCGGCGCGCCCGACCTCACGCAGCGCATTGGCGAGCTGCGCCGCCTTGCAGAGGGAGCGCGCTGAATGGCCGCCTGGATGAACTTCCGCAAGCGCGGCATGCCCGAAGGGCTCTGGACCAAGTGTGACGCGTGCAAGACGACGCTCTTCCAGAAGGAGCTCGACGAAGCCAAGAAGGTCTGCAAGGAGTGCGGCCACCATTTCCGGATGAGTGTCGCCGAGCGGATTGCCACCCTGCTCGACCCCGACACCTTCGTCGAGATCGCCGAAGATCTGGAGGCGATCGACGCCCTCGGCTTTTCCGCCAAAGGGCAGCCCTATCCCAAGAAGCTCGAGGAGGAGCAGAAGAAGACCGGCCGCAAGGACGCCATGGTGATCGGCACCGCCAAGCTGCGCGGTCGCGAGCTGGTCTTCGGCGCCATGGAGTTCGAGTTCCTGGGCGGTTCGATGGGGGTCGTGGTCGGCCACAAGGTGATGTTGGCCGCGGAGCTCGCGCTCGAACGCCGCTTGCCGCTCCTGCTCGTCGTCGCGTCCGGCGGCGCCCGCATGCACGAAGGGGCGCTCTCGCTGATGCAGATGGCCAAAGCGTGTTCCGCGCTCGCCCGCCTCGCGCAGGCCGGCGGCCTCTACCTCAGCGTGCT
>CAYRQC010000600.1:0-6537 GCA_964426265.1 uncultured Phycisphaerales bacterium
GACCTGCACGCGGGCCGCGGTTGGAGGCACGCCTTGACGCGCGCAACGGTGCGTCATCTCACCGTCAAAAGGGCTGCGGAGGTGCCCTTCGTGATAGCGGGGGCAGGATTCGAACCTGCGACCTCCGGGTTATGAGCCCGACGAGCTGCCAGCTGCTCCACCCCGCGTCCGTGTCTGGCTTGGTCCCTGCCTTGCCGTGGTCGGCAAGCCCTCCGAGGTCGTCCGAGGGAGGGGGGACAGTACGGCCGCCTGCGGCCGCGATCAAGGAGCTGGTCCGACCGGCCTTCCGACGTCCGAGGCTTCCCGCCTCACGCCCCGCGGCGCACCCACTGATCCGGCGGCGGCAGCCAACCAAGGATCGCCAGCGTGACCAGGGCGGCCGAGAGGATCCCGACGATGCAGATGGCGGCGGCGGCGGTCAGGGCGCCGGGGGCGATCTGCGGCTGGTTGCTGCTCCACTTGCGCGCGATCCCGAGAGTCACGGCCGGCAACACGACGAGGGAGATCATCATCACGACGAAGGCGAGCGGGACGGCGTCGTCCATGAGGCGCTCGGGCAAGAGCATGTGGCTGTCCATCTGCTGATCTCCTTCGCAGGGGCACGCGGTGGCGCTCGACGAGGGGCACCTACCGCGGCAGCGGGGCGGCCGTTCGCCCGGCGGCTGAGGTCCCAACCCGCCCCCGCAGGCCGGGGCCACCACCCGTCCGCGCCCCGCCGGCCGCGACTTCCTGGTAACCGCCCGCCGCCACGCCTAACCTCCCCACCCCATGGCGATAGAAGCGCACCTCAAGGAACACCGGATCGCGGTGTTCTTCGACTTCGAGAACATCATCCAGGGCGTCCGCGACGCCAACTACGACAAGTTCCGGCTCGAGCTCATCCTCGACCGCCTGGTCGAGAAGGGGAAGGTGATCTTCAAGCGCGCCTACTGCGACTGGGGCCGCTTCCGCGATCACAAGAACGACTTCCATGAGGCCGCGGTCGAGCTGATCGACATCCCGACCAAACGCATCAGCGGCAAGAACTCGGCCGACATCCGCATGGTGGTCGACGCCCTCGATCTCTGCTACCGGCGCGAGCACATCACGGCGTTCGCGCTGATCACCGGCGACAGCGACTTCTCGCCGCTGGTCAACAAGCTCACCGAATACAACAAGCATGTCATCGGCATCGGCGTCAAGAACTCGACGTCCGAGCTGCTGGTGAGCGTCTGCGACGAGTTCATCTTCTACGAGGATCTGGTCCGCGAGAAGCAACACCTGCAGCAGCAGCAACAACAGCAGCGGCAGCAGCGCCAGCAACAGCAGCAGCGCGGCCCTGCCCCGTCCTCTGCTTCGCCCGCGCCGGTCTCGGCGTCCGCTGCGTCCTCGCCATCGAACGCGCCCGCTGCGCACGCTCCGTCGACCGCCCCCATGGGCGGCGGCAACGTCGAGGAGATCTTCGGACTGATGATGGATGCGTTCGCCGCGCTCCGGCGCGAGAACTACGACAACATCTGGGGCTCGATGATCAAGCAACAGATCAAGCGCAAGAAGCCACAGTTCACCGAGGCCTACTTCGGCTTCCGCAACTTCTCCGACGTCCTCGAGGCGGCCAAGAAGGCGGGCCTCATCGAGCTCAAACGCGATCAGCGCAGCGGCAGCTACGTCGTGCTCGAATCGGGCGGTGGTGGTGGTGACGACGGCACCGGTGGCGGCGTGAGCGGAGGTGGCAGCGGTCCCGGCGGCAACAACGGCGGCCACGGCTCGGCGAACGAACCGTCCCATGGCCCGATGGGCGAGCCCTCCACCGGCCCGATGGGTGAAGCGCCGGACGCTGGCGACGGCGACCCGCGCAACGGCGGCTGACGCGCCGATTTCACCCCAGTTCTGCTCTGGCTGTCAGCGCGACGGCTCCGGCTCCGCCAGTTGATCGAGCGCGGTGCGCGTCGCGTAGTCGACTCGCTCGAATGGGCGCGCGACAGCGGCTTCGCGGCAGCGCGCGTACCAGCGGCCCAGCTCGAGCACGAGCTGCCGCTGCCGCTCGCCACGCTCGAACGGAGTTCGCGGCGGTGTACACCGATCGGTGAAGTCGACGACCGTCCCATCGGGTTGCATCTCGAGACAGCAGTCAGCGGTCTCGATGCCGATCAGCTCCAACGTCGTCTTCGCCCCGGGCACGATCGCCCGCGCGGTGTGGAAGAAGGCCTCGCCGGAGGGCGCGCCGCCGCGACCCCACGGCGCCAGCGCCGGCGCCGCGGCGCTGCCCACCTTCGGAGCCACACCCGCGAGCTCGAGTAGCGTCGACGCCAGCCCCACTTGATCGACGAGCCCAGCCACGCGACTCGGCGCCACTCGCGGATCACGGATGATCAGCGGAACGTGACGCAGCTCGAGATCGAGCGACGAGCCCGCCGGCCGCGCCAGCCCCGCGCCGAGCCGCTCGCCGTGGGAGCCGACCACCACGATCACCGTCTTGTCGAGCAGCTTCTGCCGCGCGAGCTGCCGCACGAGCCGCGCGATCTGGTCGTCCACGTAGCGCACTTCGGCGTCGTAGAGCCCCACCCACGACGACTCCGCGAGCTTGGGGCTGACGTCCGCCTCGGCCGCGATCGGCGCGCGCGCACGCCCCGGGTCGGCCGGCGCCGAGCGCAGGAGCCGCTGCTCGTTCACGGCGCGTCGCATCGCGGCCACGTCGGCCGCCGGCACGAAACGGGTCGCGACCGCCTCGGGCGCGTTGTAGGGACGGTACGGATCGTGGAGATGGACGAACGCGAAGAACTGCCACTGCTCGTAGCGGCGCACCCAATCGCCGAACTGGTCGACCAGACGCGCGGCGGCGTTCAGCGGGTACTCGCGCCAGTCCGCGAAGCCCTGGTCGAAGTTCTTGGTCTGGGTGATGAGCGGGTTGGCGGTGGTGCCGAGCGTCGTGCAGCCACGGTCGGCGAGCCGCTCGGGCAGCGTCTCGAGCGAGTCGGAGAGGAAGCAGCGGTCGACGTCATCAACGCCGTGGGTCGGCGGATAGAGACCAGTGAGCAGCGTGGCGATCGACGGCCATGCGAAGACGGCCGGCGTGCGCGCCTGCTCGTAGACGATTCCCTCGCGCGCCAGTGCATCGATCGCCGGCGAGGTGTCGTGCGCGTAGCCGTAGCAGCCGAGATGGTCGGGCCGCAGCGAGTCGACCACGACCAGCACGACATTCATCCGTTCGCGGCTCGACTCGACGCGCGGCCGCCATTGACGGCGCACGATGAGCGGCCGCCCGAAGCCGGCGCGCACGTGGTCGAGGTCAAGCCCGTCGCCGCGCAGTGAGAGCGTGATGCGGGCGTGCCGCTCCGTCTTCGACGTGAGGGCGATGTGCGACTCGATCCAGCAGCGATCGTCGGCGCGCTCTTGTGGACGAAGGGACGTGGCCTGCACTTCGACGCCGTCGACCGCGATCGCGAAGGTGAGGAGCTGCGGCGGCGGGCTCTTCTGCCGGATCGAGAGGCTGTCGACGCCCAGGCTCGTGAGCAGCGAGGCGTGGCGCGGGAGATCGATCTCGAAGTCGACGGCGCCGCCGACCGGGACGATGAGCGATGGCTTGTTGCCGCCGGCGACGTCTTCGCCTTTCACCGCCAGCAGCGAGCCCGCGACCGGTAGCGCGCCGCTCGCTGCCGCGCTGAGCTTCGCCTTCGGCAGCTCGTCCAGCAGATCGACGACGATCGTCGTCTGCTCCATGTAGCGGCGCCGCTGTTCGAGCAGCGTCACCACGCTGGCGAGCGCGCCGCCACCGAGCACCAACACACACCCGGTGACGACGAAGCGGGTGACCGGGCTCCAGCGGAAGATCGTGCGGCGCGGCGAGGTTGCAAAGCGGTCGAGTGCGGCGGCCGCGGCCGCGATCACGCCGATCGCCGCCCAGCCTTGGAAGCCGCGCACGGAATCGATCCCCGGCGTGTAGCGCGGCTCCCCCTCCGGCCAGCCGGCCAGGAAAGCGACGCTGAGCGTGAGCGCTGCGACGGCGCGCAGCGCGATCAGCGGGAGGTGGCGTCCGCGTGGCAGGATCGCGAGCGGCGGCACCATCCACCATGCGCGGGCGGTCGACTCGACCAGGTGCTCGACGAAGTGCTCGGCGAAGAGGACGCCGGTCTCGCCGTCGGCGGTGGCATCGACCGCGCCTTGCAGCACCGCGCGTACGATCGCGAGCCCGACCGCAATCCAGAGCCCGACGATCAGGCGGTCACCCGGAAGCACGGTGACGCGCAGCTCGGCGTCGCGGTCCGCGCCGTCGACTGCACCGGAGCCGGCGCTGCGTTCGGCGCCGACCGCTGTGGCCGGCGAGGTCGTCGGACTCGGCTCCATTCCCTCGGCTTTCACCGCGCGCAATCACGGATGACGGACGATTGGATGCAGGTCGATGCAGGCGAGCGGACACGTCCCGCGCGGGATCATAGGCCCATGCCATTACGATCTTCGGTCGATGACGGCAGCCACCTCCTCGTCAGCGATCGAACCGCCCGGCGGGTGCCCGGCGACCCACGGCGCGGCGAGTGGGCCGGCCGACGAGCCAGAGACCGGTCGCCTACCGTGGCTGGCACTGCTCGCAGTGACGGCGATCGGCGCCGCGCTGCGGATCCGCGGAATCGCCGAGCTGCCGTGGGGACACGAGGAGGCGTGCGCGGCACCGGCGTTCGTGACGCGCTGGTTCGGGGCGACACCATTCGCAGCACGGCTCCTGCCGGCGACGATCGGGATCGTGAGCGTGCCGGTGGCGGCACTGCTGCTCGCGCGCCGGTTCGGAAAGATGCCGGCAGTGACGGTGGCGCTGCTCCTCGCGACCAGCCCGTGGCACGTGCACGCGTCGCGGCTCGCGGCACTCGACAGCACGCTCTTCGCGATGGGGCTGGTCGGCTGTGTGAGCGGGTTCGGGGGCGTCGGCGGAACGGCAGGTCGCTGGCTGGGACGGCTGATCCTGGCGGCGACGCTGCTCGCCGCGCTCGGGGTGTGGCGAGCGGAGCTGGCGCCGCGGGCGGTCGATGCGACGGTGCTGCTGTTTGGCGATCTCGGAGTCGGCGTGGCGCTGCTCTTCGTGATCGCGATGGTCCGTCGGCTTGATCGGTGGGCGCCGCGAATCGCGGTGGCGTGGCTGCTCACGCTGCTGCTGCTCGACGGCGCGCGCGGCGGATTGCAAAGCACGACGGTGGCGCTGGTGATGGCGCTGGTGCTGCTCGGCGCGGGGTTCGAGCTTGCGCGCTGGATGGCGGCGACGGCGAGCCGGCGCGTGCAGCTCGCGCTGCTCTTGATGGCGATCGTGCCAGGACTGCCGGGGTTGATGTCGGAGCAGCTCGACGGCGGGCGTTTCGACGTGCGCGCGCTGCTGCCGGCACTCGAACGGGCGCGCCGCGGGAGCGAGCCGCTCTATGCGTCGGTGCCGGAGCTCGCGACTCGCGAGCTGCACGTCGCCGCGCAGCCGCTCACCGAGGTGATGAGTGGTCGGGTCGTGCTGCCACCGCGGGACGGCGTGGCGTTCGTGCTGCTGCTGCTCGAGCGCGGCAGGCTGGTCGGCGGCGAGGCGCTGCCGCCGGGGTTCGAGGCGCGCTTCTCGCTGCTCGCTCGCAGCAGCGCTCGGCGTTTCGACCTGCGGCGCTTCGAGGCGCGGCTCTATCGAAGTGGCGCTGCGCCATGACGGCGCCCGGTCGTCGGCTCGGGGTCGACTACGGTCGCAAGCGGATCGGGCTCGCGGTCTGCGACGCGCTCGGCATCACGACGCGGCCGCTGCCGCTGTTGCAGAGCACGACACTCGACGCCGATCTCGTGGAGCTCGAACGGGTGGTGCGCGCCGAGGAGGCATGTGGCCTGGTCATCGGCATCCCGATCCAGCTCGACGGCGAGGAGGGGCGCGCCGCGCGGGAGGTGAAGCTCTTCGCCGCTGTCCTGCGCGAGCGGCTGAAGCTCCCGGTCGACGAGGTCGACGAGCGCCTCTCCTCCAAGGGCGCTCACGCCCTCCTCAAGGACGCCGGCCAACGCCACGCGCAACGTCGCGGCCGCGTCGACAGCACCGCCGCCAGCTTGATCCTCAAGGCCTGGCTCGATCGGCGCAAGAATCCGTAGTGCGGAAAACATCGGCGTAGGATCCCCGGATCGGTACTACGGATCGGTCAGCGTTTTTGGAACTGGCCGCCGGAGTCCTCAGCGATGCCGTAGAGGAGGGCGACGTTCGGGGCTTCGCCGACGCCGATGCAGTGGATACGGATACGCGAGAGCTTGTTCCACTCGCGGATCAAGCGGCGGATCTCGAGCGGGTCGGTGACCTCGCCGACCGTCGCGTCGCCGTCCGAGAGGAAGAACAGGGTGTCGATCGCCGAGTCGTAGGCAGCGTCGCGCGTCCCCATCCCGGCGATCGTGAACGCCTCGCGCATCCCGGCGTGGATGTTGGTACCCGAGTCGAGCTCGACCTTCTCCTCGATCCACTCGAGGACCTTCGTCTTCGCGGCGGCCGTCACCGTCGTCATCTTGTTCGACCAACGGCGTGCCGAGCCGGCGAAGATGACGATCGCGAACTGGTCGCCGTCGGAG
>CAYRQC010000601.1:0-3714 GCA_964426265.1 uncultured Phycisphaerales bacterium
GCGCGCCAAAGGTCGGCGTGAAGAAGGGGGTCTCGGAACCGGTGTCGATCACCGCACGGTGGCCGTTCAACACGGCGAGCTTCGGCGCGGAGAGCACCTCGGAGTTGGTGTTGGTCTGCAGGAGCTCGAGCAGCCCGTTGACCGTCGTCTCGTTCTGGATGGCGTGAAAGGTGCCGAAGGTGCCGCTCAAGAGGTTCTGCGCCAGCTTGATCGTCGTGTCCTGGATCAGGTTGCTCGACGGATCATCCGACGTCCCGCGGCTGAAGCTCAGCTTGATCCCGGTGCTCAGCTCGTCATCGAGCGCGATCTCGACGATCGTCGTCTCGATCTCGATCTGCGGCACGTCCGCCACGAGGCTCGCGACCAGCTCGTCGATCTGCCGCAGCATGTCCTCACTGGCGGTGACCATGAAAAGATCGGCGATCTGACCGTTGCCGAGCGCCAGGCCAGTGCCGGCGTACTGCGAAGAGGAGTTCTGCCACGCGTCGTGGCTCTCCTTGCGCGGATCGATCAGGAACTTCTCCTTTATCCAGTAGTCCTGATCTGCCGCCAGGCCGGAGAACCCGGGGATGAAGCGCGACAGCAGCTCGACGTAGGCCTTCGCTCCCGGCCCGTTCGGCTGCGCCCGGAAGTAGTACATCTTGGTCAGCGTGCCGTCGGCGTTCCGGATCAGGTTCCACTCGAAACGGTGGAATGGGCTGGTCGGTGGACCGTCCGCACCGCTCGCCACCTCGGCATGCAACGCGTCCTGCGGCGGCTTCGCGGCGCCCGCCCTTTCGAGCGCCCGCGGCCCGCGCGCGAACTCGGCACCACGAGTCGGCGATGGGACATCTGCGTCGCTGCGCTCGACGACCCGGAAGGAGCGTGGTCGCGGGTGCACCGGCTCTTCGATGCAGGCGGAAGCCAAGGACATGCAGGCAACGGCGCCCAACCTGCGTCGAGCCGCGATCGCTCTCATTTCTTGGTCGCCTTCGTCGTCGAAACCTTCGCCAACGACTCCAAGGTCAACTTGGTCAAGTCGACCACCGCGATCCCCGCGGCCTCGACACCTCCCGATTCAACGACCAGATCAACCCCTGCTTGCTCAGCGGCGAGCTCGACCGCCCGGTTGAACGCCCGATTCGCTTCGTAGATCAGGAAGTGGTAGCGGGCGGCGTCGCGGTTCACCCGATCGGCCCGCATCGCACGAATCGCGGAGGTCGCTTCGAAGATGGCGCGGCGATCGACGGTCGCCACGGTGTGAAAGCGCTTCGCGTTGCCAAGCACGACCTTGCCAGAGACCGTTACTCGTGGAATCGGCTTCGTAGCGTGGAAAGCGAGCGCGTGTTCGGATCCAATTCCGAGGATGAGAATCAGAGCTGCTGCCGCACTGCGAAGCGCGTGAAACGCCCGCATCGTCATGGCTTCGCTCCTAATCACCAAGATTCGCTATCCGCACTTCCGCGGTGATTCGGAGCACAAGCAACGTGCCGCGTCTGAATTAGTCGAGTCAGCAGCTCTTGCCAGGCTCACATTGGCAGGTTCACGTTGCGTCACAACTAATTGCAATTAAATATGTTGCGACTACTTCAAGTTGCCACGATCGCCGATGAAATCGAAGGTGCTGAAAACGCAACACCATCGCGGTGGTGTCGGACATATTCGGACATTATCTGTCAGACGTGTCTGATTAAGGCCGAATACTGGTCGCTATCAGATCTACTGATGGCTCTCAATTCGAACTAGCGATCCTGCAGGGGTGCCAACACCGCTACTCACCACCCACTTCCGGTGGGACGTCGCGGTTGAGACGGTACTCGGCGCTTCGGCGGCTCCCCGAGCGCACAATCCAGCCGAGCGCCAGCAGGTCGGAAAGATCGCGCAAGGCAGTGCGCTGAGACAGCCCAGCTCTATCGCAATAGGCCTTCGACGTGATCGTCCCGCCGAGGTCGCGCATCAGCGCGATCAGGTGACGCTGTCGCTGATTCAGTTCGCCAGCCGCGGCAGGCGACGAGCGCGGCTCAGCAGAGCTCGTCCCCACCGCGGCCAGACGCGTCGCAGCCACCGCCGCCGGCGCCGCCGCCGCGCTCCGATCGATGGCAGGGAGCTGCGTCAGCTCGATGTCCTCGCGGCGGATCAGATCACCATCGCCGAGCACCACCGCGCGCTCGATCACGTTGCGCAGCTCACGCACGTTCCCGGGCCAAGAGTGGCGCGCCAGCAGATCGATCGCCGCCGGTTCGATTCCCTGAACTCGGCAGGTCGGGTCGGTGGTGCGTCGCGCCGCGAGGAAACGATCGACCAGCTGGGGGATCTCCTCGAGCCGCTCGCGCAGCGGTGGCAGCTCGAGGGTGACCACCTTCAACCGATAGAAGAGGTCCTCGCGAAACGCTCCCTCCGCGACCCGCTTCTCGATCGGCTGATGGGTGGCGGCCACCAGCCGGACGTTCACGGGAAGCTCGTCGACGCCGCCGAGCCGCTGGATCTTGCGCTCCTGCAAGACGCGCAGCAGCTTCACCTGCACCGCCAGCGGGATGTCGCCGATCTCGTCGAGGAAGAGCGTTCCGCCATCGGCCAGCTCGAAGCGACCGAGCCGACGGTGGTCGGCACCGGTGAACGCTCCGCGCTCGTGGCCGAACAGCTCCGACTCGAGGAGCTTCTCCGGCAGCGCTGCGCAGTGCACCGCGACGAACGGGCCGCTCGCACGCGCGCTCAATCGATGCAGCAACTGCGCAGCGACCTCCTTGCCCGTGCCGGTCTCCCCGAGCACGAGCACCGTCGCGTCGCTCGACGCCACCTTCTCGAGCTGCCGCAACAGGAGCTGCGTCCGCGGTGAACCAAAGCCGAACTCCGGGAAGCGCTGACGAAAGCGCTCGAGCATCTCCTCGGAGCGCGGCTCGACCTCGGTCGCCAGCGTCGTGTCGAGGCGACGACGAAGGACCGCAAAGAGGAAGTCGGCACTCGCAGCGTCATCGGGAAACGACGCGACCGCAGTGCGCAGTCGCGCCTCCAATCCGGGAGTGAGCTCCTTGAGATCGGCGATGCGCTGCTTGAGCTCCCGCACGATCTCATCACCGCGCTCACGACCGCCATACGGCGCCAGCACTTCGAACTCGCGGCTGCCAAAGCGGCCGACGATCTCGCGTTCACGGCAGACGCGCCGCAGCTCGCGCGCCATCAACAGGGCGAGCCGCCGTGGCTCCTCGTCACCGCCCAGCACTCGCACGACCACCAGCGCCAGGGGTCGCGAGCTGTGCGCCGCACGATCGATCTCCTCGTTGACGCGTGCCACGAAGTGGGCGTGGACGAAGAGCCCCGTCTCCGGGTCCTCGATCGCGCGCGTCTCGAGGCGAGCACGCTCCACGCCGGCCGCCACCTGGCCGAGCACTCCACCAACCAATCCCGGGTCGAGCGCCGCGAGCGGATCATCGGCCAGCGCGTGGCGCACGAGGACCAGGCCGATCACGCGCACCCCCAGCTCGAGCGGCAGCACCAGCAGTCGCGGTTCCTGCTCGACGAGTGTCGCGAGCTCGCTCCCGCGTTCAATGGCAGCCGCGTGGGGTCGGCGATCGCGCAGCCACTCGCGGGCGATCGGCAGCAGGAGCCGCTCCGGGAAGGCGGCCATCGTCGGCTCCGAACGCGTGGCGATCAGCGCGATCGAGTCGTCTGCCGGATCGACCAGGTAACACGCCAGCGCGGTGCCCCCCACCAGGTCGTGCACGAACGAGAGCGCGC
>CAYRQC010000602.1:0-4047 GCA_964426265.1 uncultured Phycisphaerales bacterium
GCAGCACGTCGATCCAACCGGCGCGGATCAGCCGTGCGAGCGGCAGATCGCCGCCCGAGTGGACGATCGCCGGTCCGGCCACCAGCACGATCCTTTCGCCGGCCGCGCGCGTCTCCTGCAACTGCTTCGCCACGCGCGCCGCGATCGCGGCCTTGTTCACTTCCGACGAGACATCGTGGCTCATGAATCCGAAGGTCGTCGGCCCGCCCGCTGCGCCCGCACCGGTTGCCGCGTCGCTCGCCGCGTCACCCGACCTGGCCGTCGAGCCGGCGTCGGCGTCGGGCGAACTCGTGCGGATCCCGGAACCGAGCAGTACCACCGCGTCGCCCTTCTTCACCAACCGCTGCTTCACACAAGTCGGCACCCCGCCGCGTAGCACGATCGAGCAGTCCATCTTCTGCGCCTGCACGGCGAGCCACTTCCCGCCGACGCGCACGAAGGTGTCGAAGTTGGAGGAGGCATAGAACTCGTCGGGCAGGATCCCGTCGCGCTCCGCCGGCATCGTGCGCGCATCGGCGATCGGCGTGATCGAGACCGCGACACCCACGGCGATGGCAGCACCCGCGACCTTGGCGGCACTCGTGCCACCGCCGCCGCCGAGCTTCGTCAGCGCAACCAACGCCCCGTCGAGCGCGTTCGGATCAGCCGACGCCACTGCAACGCGTGCACTCGCCTTCGTCGCGTCGCCCTTCAGCTCGATGACTTCGGCGCTCGCGCCCACATCCGCCGCCGCCGCGAGCACGCGCGCCAGCAGGTCGCCCTGCAGCAGCGGCCCCTCGATCGTGACGATCTCTCGAATCATGCTCGGCGCGCCTCTTTTTTGCCCGCCTCACCTCGAAGCCGGGTTCGACGAAGAGGGCGCGGAGGTTAACCGCTGCAGCGAGCCGCCCGCTCACCACGCCGCTTTCAGCAGCACGTCACAACTGCACCTTGGCGCTGAAGACCACTTCGTGCGGGTGGAAGTGGAGCTCGTTCGCGGTGGTGGTGATCGAGTCGACCACCACCTCGACGAAGGCGCCCGAGCCGGAGATCGCGAGCGAGGTGTAGCTCGCCGTCGTCACGCCGGCGATGGTGGCGGACGACGTCGTGAAAGGGGTCTCGGTCGCCGCCTGGCCGTTCATCCACTCGATGAAACGACCGGAGACGGTCGCGCCGTCGGAGAGCGCCTTGTCCTCGCCGACGACGGTGAAGGTGGCCACCAGGTTCACCGTGTTGTTGGCGTTCTTGCTGATGGCGACCAGCGCGACGTTGTCCGAATGCACCGATTGGAAGCGGTGCGCGGTCGTGGTGAAGCTGATCGTCTGCGTCGCGACGAGGTTGCCATTCGGATCGACACCACTGATCTCGGCGAGATAGCTCCGCCCCGGCTCGAGCTTGCGCACGACCTGGACGTGCTGCCGCTCGAAGCGGCGGTCGCCGAAGACTCCGATGACGTTGTTCGTCGCGGGGTCGCGCACGGTGATCTTGCTCGATGCCTCGCTGCTGGTCGACCAGCGGAACTTGGCGACCGCCGAGGCTTCGAAGACCAGCCGCGCGTTGGCGATCGTCGGCGCGACGCTGTTGCTCGGGAGGCTGTTCGCGTCGGCGGGGTTCGAGCCGTGGGCGACCTCGTAACCATCCTGGAAACCGTCGTCGTCGCTGTCGGCGTCGGTGGGGGAGGTGGTCGTCTCGTCGCCGTCCGGCAGGAAATCGAAGTCGCGGTCGAGGCCGACGCGCCAACCCATCCCGACCGGCACGCCGATGAAGGAGAACGTCGCACCGCCGAGCGCCAGCAGGTCGAGCTGCGCGTAGCTCCACGGACCGAGCCCCGCTCGATCCGCGACGAAGAGCTGCGAGGCCACATCGAAGAGCAGCCCGACGCGCGTGAGGCCCGCCGTCAGCGGCAAGAGAGCGCGCACCGCGAGATCACAGTTGCCTGCGGTCGCCTGTGGCATGAGATAGAGCGCCACCGGTGATGTGGCCGGCGTGCCCGCCTTGGCGCCGGTCAGCGTGTAGGCCCAGTTCGCGGCGATCGCCGTTCCCGAATCGAACTCGACCACGAACTGGGTGATCGCCGCCTCGGCCGACGGGTTGGCGTTGAAGAGATCGGGCACGAAGTCCTCGAGCGCGTCACCAAAGCCGGTGTTGGCGAGTCCCCAACCGGTGGCCGCCTGGCGCTCGACCGACGCGTCGAACATCGGGAACGAGTTCACGGGGTAGTGGACGTCATCACTCGTCTTGTCGAACAGGCCGCGCAGGTGCGCCGGGTTGTCGGCGAAGATCGGGAAGGTGACGTCGTTGAAGATCTGGTTCGCGGTGCCCGAGTAGCTCTGCAGCGTGTGGCAATCGATGCAGCGGAGTGTGACATCGCTGTGGGGCAGCAGCGTGTCGAGCGCGACCCGCAACACCGGCAGCGTCTCGAACGCCTTCTTGCCGCGCTCGGCGCCGAGGCCGTTCGCACTGGTGGCATTGGTCGAAAGCTGACGCGATGGCAGTTGCTTCGGGTTCGCCGGCATCGCGAGCGAGAAGATGAACGCCTGGAACGCCTTGAAGTCATTGCTACCGAGCTTGCTGCCGCCGAGCAGCGCCTCGAACGCGCCGTTGAAGGCGTCGAGGTCGGAGCGATCGCCCCGCCAGTGGTAGGGCGCGGTCTCCTCTATGTTGCGCAGCGATTGCGTGACCTTCACCTTCTTGTCGTCCTTCGCCACCGGATGGTCGGGCAGCGAGCCGGTGAACTGGCCGAGGCTCCAGGCAATGCGATCGGCATGGCCGTCGAGGTGGCAGGTGTTGCAGCTCTGCGTACCGGTGCCGGAGTTGACCGCGTTGATGTGCTGGAGACGGCCGGCGCGGACCAGCGTCGGCGTCGGGTCGAAACCGACCGGCGCACTCACCGTCGGTGCCACGACGGCGCCCGCGACGATGAGGCCGAGATCGAACTCGTCGATCGTGGCGTCGGCGCGGTTGTAGACATAGGCGCGGCCGTTCAGCGTGTCGAGCGCGAGTCCGCGCGGCCCGAAACCGCTGGCGTCGAGCGCGGCGATCACCGTGTTGCTCGCGAGGTCGATCACCGCGGTGTTGCCCGTGTCGTAGCAGCAGACGAAGAGCCGGTCGCCGGCGGCCGACAGCGCCATCTCGTTGGGGACGGCGAAGAGGGCGGCGGCGGGAAGGAGCGGGTCGCGGTACGTCGGGTCGTTGAGATCGATGTGCGTCGTCGGTTGCGGGATGACCGAGCTGTTCACGGCGGCGCGGCTCACGCGATGGTGCGCGATGCCGTTGGTCGCGAACTGGTGCTCGCCGTTCAGGAGATTGTTCAGGTCGACGTTCGAGACGAAGAACTCGGTCGACTTGCGGCTCGCGCGGAGCTTCACGTCGAAGTCGAGCGTGCCCATCCGCCAGAGCGCGGTGGTGCCGACGGGAGCGGCGGCATTGAGATCGAACGCGAGCAGGTCGCGGTCGGGTGGCAGCGGTGTGTTGCTCGCCACGTGCTCGGCCCACAAGTCGAGCATCGTGGAGTATTTGAGGCCGGCCTTCGCGGTCGTCCCGTTGCCACTTTCGAGCGCGAGTGCATAGAGCGTCGAGCCGTCGAGCACCAACGCGCGCGGCTCCTCGGCGTGGACCAGCGGCGAGGTCGGATCGGGGAACGGCGTGCCGAACTCGAGCGTGCGCGTGACCGTGCGCTGTGTCGGATCGATCTCGACGACCTGGTTCACCATCGCGAGCGTGCAATAGGCGTGCTTGCCCGTCGCATCGAAGACGAGGCCGGCCGGCTCCGCGGGAATCTCGACTCCCGCGACGGCCGCTCCCGGCATGAAGCTGTCGACCACTTCGCGCGTGGTCCGATCGACGATGAAGAGGCTGCCCGACGACTGGCAGGTGACCCAGATCTCGTCCGTCTTCGGTCGTCGCCGGACCGCCACCGGCCCGAGCCCGACCGCGATCTCGTCGATCAGCGTGAGCCCCGGCACCGCGAAGACGCTGAGCGTCCCCGCCGCGACATTCGCGACCCACAGCTCGCCCTCATCCGCGAGCAGCTCGACCGCATGGACCGGCGCCTCCTCGAAGTTGACA
>CAYRQC010000603.1:0-11540 GCA_964426265.1 uncultured Phycisphaerales bacterium
CGGCAGGCGGCGCTGGCGCTGGACCACGCCCACCAGCGCGGGGTCGTCCACCGCGACGTGAAGCCGAGCAACCTCATGATCACGCGCGACGGCCGCGTGCGGCTGGTCGATTTCGGGCTCGCGACCACGGAAGGCACCACCCGGATCACGCGCTCGAGCTCGCAGCTCGGATCGCTGCCCTACACCTCACCCGAGCAGCTCCAGCACGGCGTTGCCGCCGTCACCGCGCAGAGCGACCTCTACGCACTCGGTGTCGTGCTCTTCGAGCTGCTCACGCTGAAGCCCGCCTACTTCGACGACGCGCCCGAGCAGACCCGCCGCCGAATCCTCGAGGGGCGCCACGCGCTGCCGCACACGCTCAATCGCGCGCTCCCATGGGACGCGGAGACGGTCTGTCTCACGGCCATGGAGCGCGACCCTGCGCTGCGTTACGCGAGCGCCGCCGACCTCGCGCGCGACTTGCAGCGTCTCCTCGACTTCGAGCCGATCGCGGCGCGGCGCGCTTCGCCCGCGCTGCGACTGAAGCGATTCGCGCAGCGGCGGCCGGCCATCGCCGTCGGCGCCCTGCTCGGCGGACTGCTCCTGGTGGGCGGCCCGACGATCTGGGCGGTGCAGGAGCATCGTCTCGGCACGCAGCTCGCCAGCAAGAACCACACACTCGTGCAGACGATCGGTGATCTCGCGGTCGCGAACCGGAAGATCGACGAGGAGCTGATCGCGAAGCGCGTGGCTCTGGAAGCGGCGGTCCGCAGCGGCCGGCGCGCGCGCCAGGCGGTGATCGAGTTCCTGGGTCAAGTGGGCGATGAGCTGCTGGCGAACGTCCCGCACGCCGAGACGCTCCGCCGCGACCTGCTGAAGCGCGCGACCGTGCACTTCGAGGGCATCCTCGCCGATTCGGGGGGCGATCCGGCGGTGAAGCTCGAGATGGCCGCCGCGTTCCGACTGCTCGGTGCCCGCCATGCGGACCTCGGCGACACGAGCAGTGCATCGACGGCGTTCGAGCGTGCCATCGAGCTCGCGGAAGCGGTGTGCAACGCGGATGCCGAGAACGCGCGCGGCCGAAGGGAGCTCGCCGATGTCCATTACGAGCGCGGCCTGCTGCAACTGACACTCGACACCGACCGCGCGCAGGCGTCGGCGGAGCTCGGCCGCGCCGCAGCGATCCATCGCGAGCTCCTCACACGGCCCGACTCGGTCGCGTGGAGCCGGACGGCGCTCGGGCTCACGCTGACGGCGGAGGCCTATGCGCGCGAGCTCGACGGGCGCCTTCCCGAGTCGATCGCAATGCTCGAAGAGGCGGTCGGCCTGCTCGCCGAGGCGCAGCGCCGCAACGAGCAGCCCGACCGATCACGCGAAGCCCTGCTCGCCGCGCGCAACAACCTCGGAGCCACCTTCGAGACGGCGGGTCGGCTTGCGGATGCGGAGCAGACCTACGGCGCGTTGCTCGCCGATCTCGAGCCAGCAGCAGCCGGGAAGGCGTCAACCAGCGCGAACGCCCGCCTCGCTCGTGCCGCCGCGATGAGCAACCTCGGCCGCGTGCTCGTCAAGCTCGAACGGCAGGAGGAGGCCGAGTCGTTTCTCCGCGACGCGATCGACCTCTTTCAACAACTGGCGCAGGACTTCCCCGCGTTGCCGCTCCCCCATCACGAGCTCGCCGGCAACTTGCGGGCGCTCGTCGACATCATCACAACGATCCACGGCCCCGACGCCGAGGAGATCGCGCCCCTGCTCGAGCGCGCACGCGCGGCCGAGGCCGCGGCCATCGACGCGACGACGGGTGGAAAGTGAGCGGCGGCAGGCATTGCCAGAATCACGCCGGCTCGAGGATGGCCGCGAGCGCTGCCAGCGAGCGCGACAGCAGCGTGCGGACCGCTCCCTCGCTCTTGCCCAGTTGTTCCGCGATCTCGCCGCGTGACAGGCCGACGAGGTAGGCGAGCGTGATGACCTCGCGCTGTCCCTCGCCGAGCTGGTCGAAGGCGCGCTCCAGCCCTTCGATCTCCTCCCGCTTCATCGCGTGCCGACTCGGCGTAGAGAAGGTGCGATAGGCAGCAGCGAGCGCGCCGTCCGACTCGGCCCGGAGCCGGTCGCGCTTCGCGGCACCGTAGTACTCGTGGCGATTGAGGATCTTGCGCAGCGCGATGGTGTAGAGCCAGTTCTTGAAACCGCGCTCGTCGCCGTAGTGGAAGCCATCGACGTGCAGGAGCACCTCGCGACAGACCGACTGCGCGAGGTCCGACTCCGACTCGCAGCGCCGGATCACCGGGCCGGCGCGCAGGCGGATGAAGGCGCGCAGGCCCGGCAAGTGGCGCACGAGCAGCTCATCGATCGCAGGCTGGTCGCCCTGCGACGCCTGCTTCACGAGCTCGCGCGAGTCGTCACCCATGCAGGGCTCCCGCAACACCTTGTAACGCTCGCGCTCCGTTCCTGTTTCCCTTGCAGTGACCCGAGAGTGACCCGAGGAAGTGCAAGGAGGAACCAACGTGAAGCGGAACTCGATCCTAACGGCGGCCGCGACCGCCGGGCTGGCCGGCATGCTCCCGGCCCAGACCGATCTCTGGACCTTGCGGAACGAGCACCCAGACAACGGTTTCGGTGAGGTCGTGACGCTCGCCGATATCAATGGTGACGGCGTGCAGGACTTCGCCGTCGGCGGCCCCAACGACTTCATCAACCACTCGAGCGAGTTCGGGCGCGCCTACGTCTACTCCGGCCTCGATCGCTCGCTGCTCTTCGAGTTCGTCGGCGACGGCGCAGGTGACGGCTTCGGCAACAGCGTGGCCGATGCCGGTGACGTGAACGGCGACGGCGTGACCGACATCATCATCGGCGCGCTCGAATACCTCGACTTCACGGTCACGGGCAAGGGCTATGCCCGGATCTTCTCGGGCGCCGATGGCAGCGTCCTCCGGACGCTCGCCGGCACCCAGGACAACGCCGCCTTCGGTGCCGATGTCAGCAGCGCCGGTGACGTCGACGCCGACGGCTTCGCCGACGTGCTGGTCGGCGCCCACTGGGGTGACGCGGGTGGCGTCCAGGACGTCGGCACGGTCCACCTCTTCTCGGGCGCGACCGGGCAGGAGCTCTTCTCGTTCAGCGGCACGCAGCACTTCGACTACTGCGGCGCCGCCCTCGCCCCACTCGGCGACGTGAACCAGGACGGCTACGACGACTTCATCGTGGGGAGCTTCGGTGAACGCGTGAGCGGCACCGTGCGCGGCGCGGCGCGCGTCTTCTCCGGCCGGGACTTCACGATCCTCTACCACCTGAAAGGGTCGGTCGACGGCGGCGACCTCGGGTTGGCCGTGGCCGGTGGCGGCGACCTCAATGCGGATGGCATCCCTGACTTCGTGATCGGGGCTCCGGCGGAGGACAGTTACTTCGAGCTCGGCCGCGTCTGCATCTACTCCGGCGCGACCGGCGCGCTGATCCGCATCCACGGCGGGCTCACGAATGGGGACCTTTTTGGAATCACCCTCTGTTGCAATGCCGATCTCGACGGTGACGGCGTGGTCGATGTCGCGGTCGGCGCGCCGTTGACGACGAAGGACGGCGAGCTGGTCGGCGCGTTCTACGTCTTCTCCGGCCAGAACGGCGCCCTGCGCTTCAGCGAGTACGGCAAGAACGGTGGCGGCGGCGCGTACTTTGGCGGCGCCTTCGGCTATCCGGTCGCCGGGATCCACGACCTGAACGGCGACGGGAAGGACGAGCTCCTGGTCGGCGCAACCGGCGACCTGGAGAGCCCTGGCGGCAGCATTGGTGCGATCTACCTCGTCACGCTCGCCGACCTGCAAGCTTCGTGGCGCAACTATGGCGAGGGGTGGTCCGGCACGATCTGCGAGCCGACGCTGGTGAGCGATTTGGCGCCGGCTCTCGGCACCACGATCACGCTGGCGCTCAGCAACTCGCGCGGCAGCGACACGGTCGCGCTGCTGCTCGGCGGACTTGGCAAGGCCACCATTCCGCTGAATGGCAGCGGATCACTCCTGGTCGCTCCGCCTTGGATCGAGCTGGTTCTGCCACTGCCCGCGGACGGGCTCGAGCTCGAGCTCGACATCGATCCGGACGTGACCCTCATCGGCCTCGAGTTCGATGTGCAAGCGCTCGAAGTCGATCCGGGCGCGTCGAAGAAGCTCTCGTTCACGCCGGGCCTCGAGCTGATCCTCGGCGGTAGCTGATCGCGGCGGCCGGTCCGGTGACCCTTTCGAGCTCGCCGCGCACCAGCGGCGGGTTCGAGAGGGTCGCACCCGTGTCGCCGGATCGTGGCCGACTCCCTCAGCAGCAGCAACCAGTCGCGTGCTTCAACGCACGGGCGATTTGATCGCGTGCGGACCGGCTAGTACGCTCGCTGCACGAGACCAAAGGAGAGAGCCATGCCAGCGACGAAGAAGCCCGCGGCGCCGCGAACGAAGGCGCCTGCGCCCCGAATGACGCTGACCCAGACGATGCGTGAGCTGGAGAAAGCGGGCTCCGCGCAGACGCGGAAGACGTACGCGCGTCACGGCGCGGCGGAGCCGATGTTCGGCGTCAGCTTCGCGACATTGAAGACTCTCGTGAAGCGGATCGGCGTCGACCACGAGCTGGCACTCGCTCTCTGGGACACGGACAACTTCGACGCGCGGAACCTCGCCGTGAAGATCGCCGACCCCGCGCGAATCACGCCGGCCGACCTCGACCGCTGGGCGGGTGACAGCCAGACACGGATGTGCGGCGGCTACATCGCCATGCTGGCCGCCGAGGGGCCGCATGCTGCGGCGAAGGCCAAACAGTGGCTCGCCGCCCCGGCTGGCCCGCACCGTTCCACGGGCTGGACTCTGCTCGGCCAGATGACGGCCCACGACGAGACGACTCCCGACGCGTTCTTCGTCGAGCGGCTCGCAGCCATCGAGAAGAGCATCCACGCCGCGCCGAACTCCGAGCGCGAGGCGATGAACATGGCGGTCATCCTGATCGGCTGCCGCAACGCCGCGCTCCGCAAGGCCGCCACCGCCGCTGCGAAACGGATCGGCAAGGTCGACGTCGACCATGGCGACACCGCCTGCAAGACACCCGACGCCGCGCAGTACATCGAGAAGACCTGGGCCCACTCCACGTCGAAGGGCTTCGAGTCCCCCGCCGCGCACGAACGTTCGCGCGAGCCGCAACGGCTCCGCTGCTGAGGATCTGCGGGCGCGCTGCCGAGTCTTGACGATCAACCCTTCACTTGCGGAACAGCTCTTCGATCTCCTCGCGACACCCGGACGGCAGCTCCTTCCGGCGGCGCCAGATGGTGTCCCTCGCCTCTCCGCTGCACTTCGGGTTCGCGAGCAGCGCGCGAAGCACTCGCCCGCGCGCGTCGTAGGGCGCGTCCTCGATCGTCGCGTTGACCAGTTGCACTTGGGTTCCGGAGTCGAGGTCGCCGCGATCGATGGAGCGGCTCAGGAATCCGGCGCGCGCGTCGTAGGGCAGATCGTCGAGGCGATTGATCACTTCGCACACGACCGCGAGGCCCAACGCCGGATCGCCGGCCAGGCGCTCGATCGTGGGCCCGCGATCCGCGAACGGGATCGCGTCGAAGACCTGGTCGATGATTGCGTGCAGCCCACTCGCCGGCAGGCCACCCTGGAGACAGCGCGTGAAAACCTCGGTGCGGCGGTCGTAGGGGAAGTCGTCGAGGCGAGCGAGCGCCGCGCGAGAAAGCGGGTCTGAGCTCGAAGCGAGGGCATCCAGCACCAGGCCGGCCCGTTGGTCATACGGGGCATCTTCGAGCACGGCGCCGAGCCACTCCTCCACGGAGCAGATCTTCCAGCGCCCACGCAAGGTGGCGAGCACCTGCGTCCGGCCTTCGTACGGGACGTCGTCGATCGACGACAGCAAGGCGCGCGCTTCGGTCGCGTCGAAGCTCGGACGCGCGGCGAGCGCCAGCGCGACGCCGGTTCTCTTGGCGAAGGAGAGATCTGCCAACCGGCTCAGGATTGCTGCGACGCCCCGCGCAGAGAGATCCTCTCGAACGGCGAGGACCTCCACGATCGCGTCCCGATCGTCGTTGCGAAGAAGCGGCTGGTCGCCCTCTGCCAGGTGCAGCAAGCCCGTTTCGTCCCTGGGCGAGATCTTCGGGCGCCGTGCGACGCGCGTGATCTCCGGCATCACGGACCAAGGAAACAGCGTTTCCGCCAACGCGGTTTCAACCGCCGCCCAATCCACCGACTCCCGCTCGAGTACTCCGCGCAGAGAGGCGATCCGCTCGTTCTCCTTCTCGATGGCCGGTGCGGGTACCAACGTGAGCGCCCCGAGATCGGTTTTCTTCGCCGCCCATTCGTGGTCCTGCGCGGACAGGGCGGAAACCTGGCTTCCGTGGCGCACGGCCACCTCCAGGAGGTCCCCACGTCGCAGCAGCACCAGCTCGTGCTCTTCGCCATTGGGGTCTCTCTCCAGGAAATAGACGCGACTCCCGTCGTCGATCGCGGTGACCCTGCCGTTGACGAAGTCGTAGCTGCCTCGTCCGCGCAAGTACGTCGACTCTCCGTCTGCCGTGCTCTGCTCGATGAACGAGGACGAGACGAACTGGCTGAATGGCCATCGGTCCCTGGTCGAATCACTCCGGCAGGCGGCGATCGCCGGAAGTGACGCCAGCAACCCCGAACGAAGCGTCCGAGCCAGAATCGTGGCGGTTTTCACGGTCCTCCTTCCGACAGATCGATGGTCGGCGGAGCGTGAAACATAGCGGTGACGACCGCGTGCGACCTGCCGTCGCGCCCATTGGCGCGCCCGGCGGAACCTGCACCGTCGTCACCGCCTCTCGGGCAGCTTCCCACGGAATTCCGGCCTTTCGCCGCTCCGCGGCGCCGCGCTCACGGCAGAGCGAGGTAGCCGAGGTTCACCGTGAAGCTCTCGAAGTTGGCGTTGAATGCCGCGAGAGCTCCGGCGAGATCCGCGATGCTGGTTTCGGCAATCGTGTCGCCGTCGAGGTCGAACGGACCGCTGCCGAGCTCACCCGCGATCGCCGCGTCGCTGAGATCGATCAGCTGCCGCGGGGTCCATCCGATGAGGCTCGGCACCACACCCGCGACGAAGACCAAGTCGCCGATCATGATGTCGGGGCGGCACTTGATGCAGTCGAGGCCACCGATGTCGTCGAACGCGACGTTCAGCTTCGCCGCGACCAGGTGACCCGCGAAGGAGCCCGCAGTGAGCGTGGCCGGATTGGTCGCATCACCGCCGAGCAGCGCCGGTGTGCCGGTCGCCGGCAGGAAACGCTCGATCGCCGGGCTCGAGGTCCAGCGGGCCGCGAAGAAACCGTCGGCATCGCCGGGACCATCCGCATCGCCGATCACGAGCCCGCTCGGGAAGGCGCCCGGAAAGGTCACTTCGCGAATGCAGCCGCCATCGCTGCCGGGGCAGGTGTCGCCCCAGATTTCTTGCGTACCGGTTCCCACATCGCCGACGTGGATTCCATCGACCAACGTCGTCATGACCATGTTCGAGACGCCACGTTGCGGATTGCAGGTGATGAACTGCGAATAGAAGACGAGACCGATCAAATCGGGATCGCAATCCACTTCGGCTTGCAACGTCGCGAAGCCGGTCGAATCGAGCGTGAACATCGCGTCTGCGTAGAGCGGGAAGTCGACGCAAACGAGCCCGTACTTGCCGAGATCGGTGGGGCCGGCGCCGAGTGAAACCATCACGAGCGCCATCTCGTTGGCAGGCCCATTCAGGTTGATTGTGACGGTCGTGCCGATCTCGACCGTCGTCGGCATGTCCAAGAACCAACCCGGACTG
The DNA here is from genome assembly GCA_964426265.1 of uncultured Phycisphaerales bacterium. Taxonomy (GTDB): domain Bacteria; phylum Planctomycetota; class B15-G4; order B15-G4; family SIAN01; genus SIAN01. The sequence continues at coordinate 7,759 of CAYRQC010000603.1, forward strand.
CCGTCGCAAGTGCCTGCTCTGACCGTTGCGGGTGCGAGCGCGACGAGGAACAGGGCAGTGTTGGTCACGATGCGCGTCATGGTTGAAACCTCGGAGACTGGAGTGTGAACGAAGTGGTAACCATAGACGTCACCCAGGTTTCCGCCAGCCCTCGCCCGCCGAGCCACCGCAACGGGGCACCGCCAACTCCGAGCTGAAGGCGCACTCACCGACCGCCACCACGAGCGCCAAGGCAGCTTCTCACCTTCGAGCGCATCGCCTCGCTCGGGCCAAAAATTCTTGCGCCTCGCTCGCCGTCGCAGTCCTGCGTTCTCCTTGCCCGATCGCTACCGCCACAGTCGCAGCGTCCAGTCGCCGAGCAGCGACCAGAAGTAGGCGCGCTTGCGGCCGATGTCGCCGCCGACCTCGCCCCAATCGGCGGCGTCGGTCTCGATCGCGAAGCCGCGCTGCCAGGCGGCGCCGAAGGTCCCGCGCGCCGCCAACACTTCGCTGAGCCCGCGCGGCTCGTCGTAGAAGACTTTAGCACGGCCGATCAACGCGAGGCACGGAGTGAAGAAGAGCAGCGCCTCGGCCTGCTGGCCGCGGTCGTAGTCGGGGGCGTCGTACGGCACCCGGTTGGCACCCGGTGGCGAGATCGCTTCACAGCCCGTGTGCACCAGCAGGTAAGGCGCGTCGGGCACCGCGTGGTTCTGCCACAGCGTGCGGTAGTAATAGAAGTCGGCACGGCCGCCACGGCACGCCGCCGCCAGCGATGGCGTCGCGACCCGATCCCGCAGTTGCCAGCACCATGGCGCACCGGTGAGCGCCGCGAGCTTCGCCGGGTCGGTGCGCGCGAAAGCGGCGAACAGGCCATCGCTGTGAGCACGCAACGTCCGGAACAGGGCCGGCCGCTGCAGCCACTCCGTCAACCCACAGAGGTCGACCTCCTCGTGCACGTCGTAACCGGCGTCGACGAAGTCGTGCCACGCCGGACTGCCGGCGCGCACTTCGGCCATGCCCGAACCGAGCCCCCATGAGATCGATGCCGGCTTGTCCCGCTCCGGCGACCGCGGCGAGGTGCGGAAGCGATGGTTGCGGTCGAGGTACTCGATCAGCAATTGCAGCTCGAGCTCGGGATCCGGCTGCCAGAGCTCCTTGGGCACCACTTCATCGGCGGCGAACGTCACGGCGCGCGGCTGGCCCTGCTCATCGAGCAGCCGTGGCAACGGCGACCACGCCACGCCGCGGGCGTCGATCCGCGAGACGGCGATCTCCGGTTGTGCAATTGGATTGCGATGCGAGCGGTCCGCAGCTGTGCACTCGTGGTCGCGCGTGGCGTCGTCGATGACCAGGGTGCGAGGCTCGGCAACGACCGTCACCGCGCCGTCGTCGACGTGGAATGCATCGCTGTAGCTTTTGGGCGCCGGCTTCCATGCCACGAACGCACCGCCTTGCTCGGGCACTGCGCCGGCGAACGCCGCGACCACGCCCGGATACTCCGTCGGCGGCTGCCGGTAGCACGCCTCCCAGCTTCCGTCGAGATCGGCGAGCACCAGCTCGCACTTGTGCGCCACCAATTCGGTGATGCGCCGGAGGTACCGCGTCTCGGCACCGAAGTGGATCGCCTTGCCGTCGGCGTCCGGCAGGTCGAGCTCCCCCCTATTGCGCCAGTTGCAGGTGCGCAGCAGCAGCGCGTCGGGGAAGTGGCCGACGAGGATCGCACCCGCCAGCGGCCCGGCGTCGCGGCAGGCCTGTAGCAACCGGCGCAACCCCAGCAGCGAGCGGCCGTCCTGGTGCAAAGGGCCGGAGTACACGGTCGCCGCGACGAGTTCGGCGCGATAACCGTCCGTCGCCAGATCGGCGACGAACCGTTGCAGCGGCGCGCGCAGCTCCGCGCGGTGCGCCGCGTCGGCTCCCGGGCGGTCTTGTAGCAACCGCGCTTCGACCAGCACGACGACGCGGGCCGCCTCGGCACCGCCCGCACGATCGAGCACCTCGAGGCGCTCGACCTCCGCGATGCCGTCGCCATCGATGTCGCACGGCGCCGCCTTGGCGACCAGCTCTGCGATGGCCTGCGCCGACAGCGGCGAAGGGTCTGCATGGAGCAAGGCAAGGAGCGGCAACCAGAACGCGCGCAGCATCAACGCGATGCTACTCCCCCCACTCTCGCCGCCTCGCGGCGCCGACGTCACTCCTTCGGCACCGACTTGTCCGGCGCGACCGAGCGGAGGGCGGCGGCGAGGGCCTTCGGGTCGATCTTGTCCTGCAAGACGGCCTTCACCTTCCCCGCGGCGTCGTACACCACGACCGCCGGGGTCGTCTTGAGACCCGCTTTCGAGAAACCGTCGGCGTCGGCATCGCGGTCGACCCTCGCCGCGGCGAGCTGCTGGCCGAATCGCTGGACGAGCCGGGCGCGCGTCGTGTCGTTCTGGAACGTCTTCGCCTTCTCGTTCGATCGATCGGCAGCGCCGGCGTACCACCAGACGAAGGACCCGGGCTTCGTCGGATCGGACGCCGCGGCTTCGAGCGCCGCCTGCGGCGAGCTCTTCCACTCGAACGCCGCGCAGACGCCCGGCGTGTAACGCCCCTCCTGCACCAGCAGCCACCAGGAGAGATACGGGACGAGCTGGTCCGGCCACGCGTGCCCGAGCCCGGGCTGGATGCGGCACTCGACCGTGCGCACCTTGTCGTCGAGCAGCGGCACCGTCTTCTGGGCGGCGTCGCGGTTCGAGTCGTCACCCCCGGCGAGCGCGAGAACGCCCATCTCTTTCTTCGCGTGTTTCGGCACGCTTCCGCCCTGGCAGCCCGCGGCGACCCAGCACGCACTCTGGAAGCGCAGCGCCTCGTCGAACACGACGGGCGCGAGGTTCCAGCCGCCGTTCGAGAACCCGATCCCATGGAGCCGCCGCTCGCCGACGTGGAGGCGTTTCTTCAGGTCGGCCGTGATGCGGCGCACGGCCTCGACGTCCGGCGCACTCCAACCCTGGCCGGTGGACTTCGGCGCGACCACGACGACGTCGTCCTTGCAAAGGTGCATCAGCGACCGCGCCATACCATCGTCGGTCCCGCCGTTGCCGTGGAGGATCACGACGAGCGAGTGCTCCTTCGCGACGTCGAAGTCCCTCGGCATCTCGACGGTGCATTTGAGCCCCTCGAGCTTCTGTGTGGACTCGCCCGCCGGGAACGGCGCGCTCTCCTGCGGGAACTCGTGAGCGCCGGGCAGCGCAGCGAGCAGGACGGCGAGGAGTCGGCGCGGCGTGGGAAGCATGGCTCGACAGTCTATTCCGGCATCGACGGCTGCGTTGGAGTAGGTGTTTGCACCCGCATGCTGATTGTGCTGCGGGGCGACCGTGCTCCTCGCGTCGATGACCGTGACGATCTCGGACGTCACGCGGCACTCCCGGTCCTTCGTTCCGACGACGGCCCGCCGTCGCGCCGGCTGCCAAGGTGCGCATAGGCCGGCTCGGTCTGCAGCCGGGAATCCTCGATCGGGCGTCCGACCGCGAAGTGGTACAGGCTCTGGAACTGCTGGCCCTTCAGGCCGAGCAGATCGTGGAAGAGGTCGTCGAAGTAGCAGCCGATGCCGGTGCCGCGGACGCCGGCGGCCTCGGCTTCGAGGTAGAGCACCTGCCCCACCAAGCCCGCTTCCCAGAAGAGGCGGCGGTAATCGTGAGGAGCGGCGCGCACCACGGGCTCGAACGACGCGAGCATGCCCAGGCTGAATGCACCATCGGCTGCGATGTCCTGAGCGCAGCTCACCACGCGCGCCGTGTCGCGCAGCTCCTCGCGGATCAGGAGAAAGA
>CAYRQC010000604.1:0-4657 GCA_964426265.1 uncultured Phycisphaerales bacterium
CGGAGCGCGTCGCGATCGCTGCGGTCCCGCGCAGGGCGCCCGCGTCGCCCCCCGCCGTGAAGGCGATCGGCACCGCGGCGTCGGCGAGGAGCTTGGGCAGGTGCGCATCGCGCAGCGAGCTGTCGAGATCGAGCGGACCGACGATCGCGAGCGCCACCTTGCCCTTGATCAGCTCCAACGCATCGTCGGCGCGGAACGGATGGAGCAGCGCGACCGGCTGACCGGCGGCGCCGAACGTCTCGAGGGTGACGCGGATCTCGTCGGCCGTCTCGGCGTCGACCATGCTCGGGCCGGCGGCCTTCAGCGTGCCGGTGGCAAGCAGCTCGCGCAGCTTGGGCAACGCGCCCATGCGCGAGGTCGGCGCGCGGCTGAACTGGAACGCGCGATCGGCGAGAGTGAAGCGCATCGGGCCGTTGCCGGTGAGCTCGGCGACGCCGCCTTCACTGGAGGTCCGCACCACCGCCACACGGCCACCGATGACGTTGTCGCTCTCCGGTGAAAGGCCGACGGTGGTGATGCCGCCGCGCGCGGCCGCGCGGAAGCTCGAGTGGTCGGGAGCGAAGGCGTCGGCGGCCACCACTTCGGGCGTGAAGGCGCGCGCGCGCTCGGCGAGATCGCCCTCGGCGCCGAGCGCCGTCGCTGGATCGATGAAGCCGGCGGTGGCGACGCCGCCGAGGTCGAGGGTCGCGCTACCCGGAGGCGGCACCGACGCGCCGATCGATTCGATGCGCCCGTTGCGCACCAGGAGCCAGCCACCAGGTCCGAGCGTGCCGTCGGCCAGGACGATCGAATCGACGCGGACCGCGAGCGGCGCGGATTGGGTCGATGGCGCCAACCGCGATGGTTCCAACCCCGTGGACGCTGCCGATGACGACGATGCCGCGGCCAACGCGAACGCGGCGAGCAGTGAAGCAGCGAGCGGTGAGGAGGCGCGCATGGTTCTCACTTGTGATCGCCCGCGGCAGGAGCCACCACTGCGGCACCGTCGATGAAGAGCCGCTCGATCGCTGAGGTGGAGGAGAAGAGCTCGCCGCGCGTCACGAGCACGTCGGCATCCTTCCCGGCCTCCAAGGTGCCGATGCGATCGGCGACTCCGAGCATGGCCGCGGCGCGTGAGGTGATGGCCGCGAGCGCATGCTCCTTGTCCATTCCACCGGCCACCGCGGCCGCCGCCGACAGCGAGAGGTGACGCGTCGCCACTCCGGTCTGACCGGCCGTCGTGATCACCACCGCAATCCCGGCGGCATCGAGCTTCGCCGCCGTCGTGAGCGTCTCCGATTCCAGATCGTGCGGCTGGACGAAGACGACGCCGACGTGGGCGGCGGCGATCTGCTCCGCGACCAACGCGGCGTCGCGCGCGCCACTGATCGTCACCTTCAAGTGGTAGACCTGGAGGAGATCGAGCAGGTTCTGCAGGTCGGCCGCGGCGTCGGCATAGACATTGACGCCGATCTTGCCCTCGAGCGCCTTGCGCAGCGCCTCGCGCCCCGCGTCGCGACCAGGGCGGTCGGGCTTCTTGGGCTCCTCGCTCTTCTTGTCGCCTTGGCCGCCGGCGCCTCCTTGGCCGCCGGCCGGCTCCTCGGCGTACGAGACGCCATCGGTCAGCAGCAGGCCGTGGTCGTGGTCGCCCTCTTCGTCGCGGTCGGGATCCTCCGGACCGCCGAGATCGACCTCTCCGGTGAGGTCGCGAAGCCAGCGCAGGAAGGGCGAATCAGCGCTCTTCTGGCGCGGCCCGCGGCGGCGCTCGGGCCCGCCTTCGCCGCGCGGTCCGCCACCCGGACCCTCCTTCGGTGGATCGGTGGGCGGCGTGCCTTCCTCTTTCTTCTCCTTCTTCTCGTCGGGCTTCTTGGTGTCGCCCTCTTTCTTCGCCTTCTCGAGCTCCTTCTTGTACTCCTCGAGCTTCTCGGCGTAGTCGTCCCAGCTCTCGATGTACTTCTTGGTCGCCTGCAGCGTCTCGGCGAGCGTCTTCCACTCACGCAGCCGCATCGACGGGCGGTCGCCATTCAACGCCAGCGTGATCGCCAGGTCGCCGTCGTGTTTCAGGAGCGCGTCGTCGCCGCGCATTCCCGGCTTCATCTTGAGCACCGCGCTCATGCCGTCGATCAGCCCATGGCGCGGGAGCACGGCAACCGTCGTGACGCCGCCCGCCCAGGCGTCGGCGCGCGCGTCGTCGTCGAACCAGTCGATGGCGTCGGCGATCGCGGCCGCCGGGTTGCCCTCGCCCGCCCGGCGCGACTGCGGATCGACGAGCAGGAGCGACTCGACATCGATCAGCCCGGGATAGACGTGCATTCCGGCGGCCTCGATGACCGTCGCCCCCTCGGGAACTGGTAGCGCGACACCGACCGCCTCGATGCGGCGGCCGCGCAAGATCACGATTCCGTTGGCGAGGATGTCACCATTGCCAATGTGGATCGTCCCTCCACGGATGACGGTGGCCGGCTTGGGCGGCGGCCCCATCTGCGCGAAGAGCGACGAGCTGGTCGCCAGGAGTGCCGTCGAGCTTGCGGCAACCCATGCGACCGCAGCCAGGACCGGGGCGGACGGACGCCGCTCCGGAGGTTCCTTCTTCATGAACGGTCCTCGGCTGAGTGACGAGCGAAACTTGGGTTCGAGGGGCGGGCATTGTACGGGGGTCGTGAAGGTCAACAAGGAGCGCTTGCCGACGCACGCGGGCTGATCGCGCGCGGCGTCGCGGCGGCGCTGCTTGGTCTCCTGTCGGCCACGCGAAGTTCGTGGTACGACGAGTCGACCGATTCGGTCCCGCTCGAAATCCTTGCACCGCATGGAGCGGTCGCGGAGGCACCGGAGCGAGTGGTCTGGCGCGCGGCGGCGGCGGTGGCAGAGGTGCAGCTCGTGCTGGTCGACGCGGACCTGCACGAGCTCTCGCGCCGGCGAGTGACGATCGGTGAATCTGCCGACCGAGCCGTCGACGGAGACGCCAGCGGAACGGCCAACGGAGGCGCGGCGCGCGTCGCCGGCGTGATCGCGCTGACGAACGACGAACGAAGGGCGATCACCGCCGCCGGCCGCTGTTCGCTGGAGGTACTCGGACTGGGAGACGACGGGGAGCTGCTCGCGATCAGCACCGCGGCCGAGATCACGGTGGATCCTTCCCGATTGACGCCTGCGACGTCAGGCCGTGACCCGCCGCGCCATTCGGAGTAGCGTCCGTGACCTGAACCGGCGAACGCCCGCGAAGTGCCGGGCTGCGCCGACCGGGCCAACCACCCTTGGAGTGCTCACGATGCGACGGATTCACGGTGCATGGGCGATCGCAGCGCTGCTGTCGTCGCCGGCTTTCGGCCAGTCGATCACCGATGGCCACACGACCGTGATGCTCGATCCGATCGGGCTCATCATGCGCGCGTCCGACCATGGCCTCACGACGACGTTCGGTCCGCGCGTGCAGCTCCGGCACCCGACCGTGGAATACTTCGGGTTGGCGTACGACGCGCCGAGCGGCCACGTCACTGCCGTGGGTCAGGGACGGGTCGCCGACTACGGTCGGCGCACGCCCGTCAGCTACGTGAGCAGCAGCTTCACCGCCGACAGCGCCGTCACCGTCGGCCAGGTCGGCAACATCGAGATCGAGCACACTTTCTCGTTCGACGACTTCACCGGCCGGCTGATCATCGGCGTCTCGCTGCGCAACACCGGCACCACGCAGGTCCGCAACATCTTCTACTCGCGGGAGTGGCGCCGCGACGGCCTCGCCACCGGGACGTTTCCGGCCGAATGCGATGCGGTGCTCCCACCGGCACCCGCGGGTGTGTGGCGGATGGTCTGGATGACCAACAATCTCCTGCCGGGCGCCACGCAAGGCTGCACGCTCGCGCTCGAGCCCGGACAGCAGACCCGCCTCGGACCTGCCACCGACGACGTGCCGCTGCGACGCTGGAGGGGCGGCAGCTTCCCCAACGGCGTCGACTTTGGCGCCGTGTATGGCATCGCGGTGGTCGACTACGACCGCGACGGCTGGGTCGACGTCTACGCCAACTATTCCCACAACCTGTGGCGCAACCTGAATGGCCTCGACTTCGTCAAGGTGAAGAACTTCGACGGCGACTACAACGGCGAGTTCGAGTACGGCTCCGCGTGGGCCGACTACGACAACGACAACCTGCCCGACTTCGGCAGCGAGCCGCGTGGCGGTTGTATGTATTTGTTCAAGAACCTCGGCGACACCGAGTTCGACAGTGTCGGTGACGATCCGGCGATCGTCGACGTGCAGCCGTGCCCGGCATCGAGCGAGACGCTGTCGATCGCCGACGTCGATGGCGACGGCAACCTCGACTGGTTCCTGCCGACCTATCCGGATTGGATCGGCAGCACCGGCAACTGGTTCCTCTTCAACAAGGGCCCCGACCCGATCACCGGCGCCTACTCGTTCCACGAGGCGTCGGCCGAAGCCGGTCTCGACAACCCGCCGCTCCCGGTCAACCGGCCGGAAGGCGCCGAGTTCGTCGATGTCGATTACGACGGCGACGTCGATCTCTACAGCAACAACGTCATCTATCGCAACAAGTCCACACTCGGCGATCCCACGTTCGAGGTGCAGAACGAGGCGAGCTCCGGGGTCACCTTCAGCGACATCCTCGACGAAGGTGCCGGCTTCCTCGACTACGACCTGGACGGCGACATGGACCTTTGCATC